>JAERMN010000266.1 GCA_016844625.1 Deltaproteobacteria bacterium | reverse complement strand
CAGGAACTGCGCCGCTCGGTGAAGGATCTCGGTTTCAGCGGCGCGATGATTCCATCCAACGGCCTGACGCGCCACGTGAGCCATGAAGAGTATTGGCCGATCTACGAAGAGGCGGAGAAGCTCAACTGCGTGCTCGCCGTGCACGGCGGTAGTTATATTAACTTGGGATTTAATAGCTACACTGTATTTCCCGCGACGCGCGCGCTTGGCATGCCTTTCCCGTTGGCGATCGCGATGGCCGGCATGATGGTCGACGGTGTGCTCGATCGTTTCCCCAAGCTGCGCGTGGGTTTCATGGAAGGCGGCACGGCGTGGATACCGCTCGTCATCGATCGTCTGGAGCGCGAGCTGGAATACGGCGGGCTCAAGCTCAAGCGCCATCCGCTTGATTATTTTACCGACGACAGAATTTTCGTCGGCTGCGAAGGCAACGAGAAAGCGCTGGCCTATGCCATCGAACGTGTCGGCGCCAAACCGTTCATGTTCGCGTCGGATTTCCCGCACGAGATTTCCATTTCTAACTGCATGGAAGAAATCGACGAAGTATTGGAACGCACGGATCTCAAGAAGGAACACAAGTCGGCGATTCTGGGCGAGAACGCACGGCGGTTTTACGGACGGTAAGCCGCAACGGAAGAAGATTGGCCGCAAAGAACGCAAAGAGCGCAAAAATAAGTTCGAAAACGTGGTGGAGAGGGAAAGTTTGGCTTCGGCTGCAAGCCGAGGGTCGTTTAATTTTGAAAAAGTCGAACACATGTTAAGGAGTAGATTGACGATGCGCATCGACATGGATACCCACTACACACCTTTCGAGGCGCTGCGCCGACTGGACGGGCGGTTTGGCGCCGATGGCCTGCGCTTTGGCTATGATCAGCGGGCGGGGGATGAGGTGATTTATTACCACAAGTATACTCACTCCAAGAAATCCTCTATCCCCGATCTAAACAGACGAATCGCGGATATGGATGTGGCAGAATTTGACAAACAGGTTCTGATTTGCGGCAGTCGCATCACGTATTATGAAACGACTCCGGAGGTGGGACTGGCAATCTGCCAAGCCTGCAATGACGGTTCGGCACAGGCCATGAGTTTCTCCGAGCGCTTTATCGGAGCCGCCATCGTGCCACTTCAAGACGTTAACCTCGCCGTCGCGGAACTCGAGAGGGCAGTCACCAAGCTTGGTCTGAAAGCAGTTAACATTGCGACCAATATCAATGGTAAGTTACTTGACACGCCGGAGTTGAGGCCTTTCTTCAGGAAGGTCAGCGAGCTCAATATCCCGGTCCTTGTCCATGGAGTATCCGATTTTATGGTGTACGGGGTACGGCAGATTGATCAACATCCGCCCTTTAGCCAGGTGCGCTTGACCGGCGTTCTCGGCTTTCCGTTTGAAATGCAAATCGCGATTTCAAGCCTCATCCTGGGCGGGGTCTTGGATGAGTTGCCCGGCTTGAGATTTTGCTTTCTCGAAGGCGGCGTCGGATTTTTTGCCCATCTAATGGATCGGCTGACGGGTGATGCCTATGCGTGGCTTACCTCCAAGTCCGCAGACGAGAGGAAAAAAGACCAGACAAAGCGTGACCTGAGGGACGCAGCGGGCAACCGGGAGGACATCGTGAAGGATCAACTGATCAAGAAACCTCCCGAAGAGTATGTCGAGAACCTGTATCTTTCGGTGGAAGTTTTTGAAAAGCTGCTCCCCTATACGATCGCGACCTATGGCTGTGACAATCTCGTCTTGGGCAGCGATTACCCGCATCCGGACACTTTCTTTCCGCACACCATACCCCGGCTCATGAGTCTGGAATCCATATCGGCGGAAGACAAAACGAAGATTGCCGGGAAAAATGCCCAACGGTTACTGGGGCTTTAGTAGTCCGAATCCGGATCGATGGCTGGAGGTCACATGAATATTTGGCGTAAGGTTTTTTCTTTTCACGCGCTGGTTTTGCTTTTGTTCTGGAGCACCCTGGCCAAGGCTGCTGAGAGTGAAGATCGCGGCAAGCTCGTGGACATGGCGCACAAAGAAGGCAGTGTGGTTTTCTATACGTCGATGGACGCCGGCGACGCCCGCTCATTGACTCAAGCGTTTCAGAAGAAATATCCCGGCATCAAAACTGACTTCTATCGGGCTGGAAGAGAAGCCGTGTTTAGCCGCTTTGCGCTCGAGCAGAAGGCGGCGCGTTACGTAACCGACGTCGTCAGCGTCGGCGAATTTCACGTGCTGGAAATGAAAAAGCAGGGCCTCATCACCCGTTATTTGTCGCCTGAGATGCAAGCGTTTGCGCCGGAGTTCAAAGACCCGCAAGGATATTGGACCTGCGTCTATCTGACGGTGGCGGTTTTGGCCTACAACACCAACCGCGTCAAGCCCGAGGAGTTGCCGCGCCGCTACGAAGATCTGCTGAGTCCCAAATGGAAAAGTCGCATGGCGCTAGATGCCAATGAGGAGCGTTGGGTGCCGGGGCTCATGCAATCCATGGGACGCGATAAGACCGTGAACTTTCTCAAAGCCCTGGCGCAGCAAGATATCTACATCCGCCGCGGGCGAAGCCTGCTCACGCAGCTTCTGCTTGCGGGGGAATTTGACGTGCAGATTGTCGCCTACTGGCACGAGGTCAATCGATTGATGAAGCAGAAAGCTCCCATCGGTTGGGTGGGCATGGAACCGGCCATTAGCGGTGCGCCCCAGATCAGTCTGGTCACCAAGGCGCCACATCCCAATGCCGCGCGGCTGTTTATCGACTTCGTCATCTCCGCTGAGGGCCAGGGTATTATTGCTAAGCTCGGCCGGGTTGCCGCGCGGCCAGGGATCAAACCGGAGGGCTACCCGGAGAAACTCAAACTATTCCTCCCAAACGCGGAGTTGATCGCAGCCCAGCTCGAGGAAAACCACAAACTGTATGAGTCTTTGTTTTTGAAAAAGTAGCGGCTTTGGGAGAAGAGGCCCTTACTTGTGTTCGCGCGCCCGCTCCTGCATGCTCGTTGAGCGGGGTTTCGCCGCTAGTCCGTGCCCGCCAATTAGTATAGCGGCGCCTTCCACGCGAGATGGATCTATAATAAACCCTTGGTCGAGAATCTGCTGTTGGGGACAGCGAAAATTCAGTGGTTGGCCGAAAAGGCCTCCGTTCCCGGATCTCGCGGACCAACGACCGGCACATGGGACGGTAGTCGAGAGGCGATTTTGGAAATTGAATAGTTAGAGTGTTAAAGAACATGACCAAACGACTCAAAATCTGCCTCATCAATCCCAAGTTTGAACCGTCCTATTGGGGGTTTGATTATGCGTTGCCGCTTTATCCCGGCAATAAGAAATCTTCGATGATCACCGGTGCGCTGCCCTATCTCGCGGGACTGGTTCCGGATCACGATGTGAGGTTGCTTGACGAAAACGTCGAAGCGATTTCGTGGCAGGAGCTTGGGAATTTCGACATCGTCGGCGTGACCGGTATGAACGTGCAAAAGGAGCGCATGCGGCAGATCCTGGAGAAGTTGCGTGAAATGAAGGTGTTCACCGCCGTTGGCGGCGCCTATGCCTCGGTGGACGAACCCTTTTTCGACGGCTTATGCGACGTTCTCTTCTCCGGCGAAGCCGATGAGACTTGGCCCGAATTTGTCGGTTGCGTCGCTGACGGAAAAAACTACGATACGTTGTACAAACAACAGCATCCAACCGACATGACCCGTGTCGCCAAGCCGCGCTTCGATCTGCTCAAAGTTGACCGTTACGCTTCCGGCGCGCTCCAGTTCTCTCGCGGTTGCCCGTTTCAGTGTGAGTTTTGCGACATCATCGTTACCTTCGGGCGCCGCCCCAGAACCAAGCATCCTGAACAAGTCATCGAAGAACTCGACGAAATGCGCCGGGTCGGTTTTTTCTCCTGCTTTATTGTCGACGACAATTTCATCGGCAATAAGAAAGCCGCCAAAGCGTTGCTTCGGCTGATCATCCCTTGGCAGGAAAAGCATGGCTATCCGCTGCGTTTGACCACCGAAGCGAGCGTCAATTTGGCCGACGATGCCGAGTTGCTCGAGCTGCTCTATCAGGCCAATTTCCGCTCGGTGTTTATCGGCATCGAAACCCCGCGGGAGGCATCTCTCAACGAGACCAAGAAGTTTCAAAACACCAGAGGCGACTCCCTCGACGCCAAGCTCGCCCGGATTCGCAATGCCGGGCTGGAAGTCAGCGCGGGGTTCATCGTTGGTTTTGACAACGACGACCAGACTATTTTCGAAGACCAGTTTCGCTTCATCCAGGACAACGGAATCCTCTTAGCGATGGTCGGCATGCTCACGGCGGTGCCCAAGACTCCCCTCTATGAACGACTGGAAAAGGATGGGCGTCTCAGGCTTGACGATCCTAACTGTAACATCGTGCCCAAGCAGATGACGCCGCAGGAACTCCAGCAAGGCTACTGGCAACTGCTGAAACGCTTGTACGATCCGCAGGCCTTCTTTGACCGCTATTTTCAGGTCAACGGGTATCCCGATTTCAAACGCCGGCGGGCTGAAATCAGCGCGCGGGCCAATGAAGGCAAGGCGTGGCCGACGCTCGTTTACGGGCTGCTATTGCTTCGGAGTTTGATCGTCGCTCTGATCAAAGAGCGCAGCTTGATGACGATTGGCGCGGTCTACCTCAGAAACTTCTTTCAACGCAGTCTACGGGTGCGCGCCGATATTATCGGTTTTGCTCAATTCATGAACCGCTGCGTGACCCATTGGCATTTCTACAAATTTACCCGCGAAGGCACCGCTGGAAAGCTGCGCTTGTTTAACTCCGGGTGAGAAGACATGCGCCTAGCCGTAAGAAAGGAGTTGCTCCGTTAATGTCCCTCTCGGGATAGTCGAAATCCCACGCCTTCAGGCGAAGTGAAAGATCGTCATGGCGGCGAACGCCGGCATCCAGTCTTTGTCTCACGGATAACTTCACCACCAGCTAAGAAACCTGGATTCCGGCCTCCGCCGGAATGACGGAAGGGAAGTCGGGAAGAAAAGCGGACAGGCTACTTTTACGATTCTACTGCGAAACCCTTCGCTCGGGAAATTCGGGACATCAAAAATGGCTAACCAAGCTCCGATCGTTCGTTATAGGGCATCTGTGTGCGAAATATTTTGTTCTGATTTTCGGAAAAAGACTTTTTCAGCAGAATTTTTTATTGACTGAATCGTCAATGCAATGCCGCGGTGCTGCGAAGCAATCTTGAAAAAGACTCCCGACCCCTTTCCGAGTTCACCGGTAGAGATCAGTGGTGTGGTATTGCACTTTTTCTAATTGCAGCGCGAGCCCTTCGATCTGCTCCTGCCAATAGCGCTCGGTACCGAAGGCAGGAAACGCCATTTTGAAAGCGCTGTCTTCCCAGCG
>JAERMN010000265.1 GCA_016844625.1 Deltaproteobacteria bacterium | reverse complement strand
GTGCGCTTCGAAACCAATTCCGCCGCCTGCTCGCGATTGGCGTGGGCCCATTGCATCGAGCGCACCATTGCTTTGAGATAACGCACCGTCAATTGACTGTTGGCTTCCGCCCAGCGGCCATCGACGATCAAACTGTGAAACTGCAAGTTCGGAATGTAATCCGACAATCGCGCGATTTCGAGAAAGCCCAGCTCACGCGAGCGCGGCAAATCGCCGCCGAGCAACATCGTCGCCGAGGTGCTGCAAGTCTTTAGGCTCGCCAGCCGCTGGCCGGTGGGGCCATTCTGAATGATCGTGTAATCCTTATTGAGCTCCAACCCTTCAGCCTTGAGCATTTCGCGCAAGAAGATCGTGCTGCCGGAAACCAAGCTGACGACGCCGATGTTCGTGCCCTTTAGTTCTTTAATGCTTTTATATTTCGGACAAGTGACCAGCGTGTACGCCGCGATCGGCACCGTGCCGCCGATGATTTTGAGCGACGCGCCGCGCTCCACGGCGTTGATCGCCGCCGACGGATCAACGATGGCGACGTTGACCTGCCCGGCGATGAGCGCCTGGATCAACGTGTCGGTGGAACCGATCAGAACGACATCGCCTTGAATCCCTTCCTGCGCGAAAAAACCTTTGTCCGTTGCCGCGTAGTTAGGCAACTGCTCCACTGTGCGCGACACGTTGCCGATGATCACCCGGTCAGCGGCATGAGCGAGGTGGACAAACGCGACAACTAGCATGAGTGCTCGCGAGAACCGGGATATAATCGTCCTTAATTTGCTTTTCATATTGCCCCCCAGCAATGTCCGAACTTCCCAAAGTTCGGTTAATTGTATGTTGTCCACGTGGAATAAAATCCCTCTCGATCCCCCTTTTTCAAAGGGGGAATTTGCTCGACGAGGACCATTCCCCCGCTTTGAAAAAGAGGGGCCAGGGGAGATTTTAAACCGCGCAACTCGCTTCTATGCTCACGGTTTCTGATAATAGTTCGCGTAAAAGTAATCCGCGATCTCCGCGCCCGTCGCTTTCCACACGCCGTCGTGGGCACAGACATGTTGCAACGCCATATCGAGATACTTGCTGCGAAATGCCAGGCCGATGACGAAGGGATGCAGCGGTATCGTCATCACCCGCGCCTGAGTCGCTCCTTCGGCGTAAAGCGTATCGAATTGATCGCACACCATCTGCAACCAAGCCTTCGGTGTGTGACCGCCTTGGAACATCACCCGGATGTCGTTCAAGCCTTGCTGGTAAGGAATCGCGATCATGCGCCCGGACTGCACGCGCATCGCGCAGGGCTGATCGTCGAACCCCCAATCGCAAACGTAATCGAATCCCTCCGCGGCCAAGTGATCGAGCGTGTTGGGGCTCTCATCGCCGCCGCCCGGTCCGAGCCAACCGCGCGGCGCATTGCCGGTCGCCGCCGTAATCGTGTCGCGGATTTGCCGAATAACCGCGCGCTCTTCGTCGGCGGGATATTGATTCATGCGCATGTTGTTGGTCACGCCGTGGCCGAGCCATTCCCATTTTCTCTTGTTGCCCTCTTCGATAATCGCCGGATGGTGCGCGCAGACATCGGCGTTGAGCAACACCGTGGCGCGAATCGCGTGTTTGTCGAGCACCTCCATCATGCGGAATACGCCGATGCGCGCGCCATAATCGCGTAGCGCGTAGCCGGTCACGTCGGGCAAGGCGGAATTCGGCGCGCCGGGAATCACTTTGTCGACGTGGAAGAATTCAACATTGGGCGCCACCATCAGCGCCACCCGGGCGCCATTCGGCCATTTGAATGGCTTGCGCCTGACAATTGGCAAATAATCGTAACGCTCAGTCTCCATGCTCTCTCTCCCAAATTCTTATCCGAGACCCCTTACGCCTCACCCTTTACGCCTTACGCCTCTTGTCCGGAGAAACATGCGTCTCATGCACAGTCATATACCAACTCGCGATCTCCTCCCGGCTGGGGAACCAAACTTTGTCGCGCGAGCGCACATACTCGACGAACTCGCGCAGCGCGCCGATCCGATGGGCATGGCCCATTACGTGCGGATGCAGGCCGACGTTCATGATGCGCCCGGTCGCCGCGCCTTCGCCGTGCAGCTGATCGAAGCAAACTTTCAACGTCTCCAACCCGGCTGACGCCGACATGCCGCCGCGCGCGAATAAGTTGAAATCGTTGATGTCGTTGGAGTACGGCACGCAGACGATCGGGCCATGTTCGGTGTGAATGAGATAGGGCTGATCGTCGTTTAAATAATCGCAGTAAGCGATCAAACCAAACTCTTTCAAGAACGCCGGCGTGTGCAGCGTGCCACGAATAGCTGAAGACAACCACGCTTTTGCAGGACGGCCAACGACTTTCTCGTAAGTGTCGAGCGTGCGCCGAATCACGACGCGCTCTTCTTCTGGCTTGTGCGCGTAATCGGTAAGCAGATCGTTCTGCGCCCAGTTATGCGGCACCAGCTCCCAGCCACGTTCGTTGCAAGCGTCGACAATGCGCCGCCGCTCGGTCATCGTCATACCGTTGATCGTGCACGATGGTTTGACGCCAAGCTTGTCGAACATCTCGATCATGCGCCAGATGCCGATCCGCTGGCCATACTCGCGCCAAGTCCAGTTCGCCGTATCGAGCACATCGCCCGGCAGCGCGTGCGGAATAGTCATCGGCCCGCCGGTAAACAGCGACTCCTTCTGCCCAGGTCGGAATGGTTCCCAGTATTCGATGTTGATCGTAATAATCAGCGCCAACTGCGCGCCATTGGGAAAACGCAACGGCCCGCGGTCCGGCAATGGGACAAAGGGATACTTTGAAGGCGGAGCTTCGTCGCTCATTCTGTCGTGCTAATCCTATTTTCGAACTTTGTCGATGAACCCACTCTTCTTTAGTTCGTCGAGAATACTGGGCTCCATCACTCGTAACGACTCCACCGTCTGCCCTTGCGCTTTTGGGTTGGTTCTTGCCAGCTGGGCAATCACCAGGAATTCCACGTCCATGCCATACTTCTTGAACAGCCCTTCCTGATTGGCGACCCAAATGATCGAATGGAGCGGCGTCGTGCCGCCGCCGCTGACGCGAATCTTATCGGCGCCATGCAAATCGCCGACGGCCAAAAAGATCGCTAACAGTGCAAAGTGACGAACCAGGCCCAAGTGTTTCATCATGTTAACATTGCCTAGCGAAGCGATGGCTCGGTAAGAACGATTTGAACGGCTTGAACGTTTCGAACCATTTGAACGGCAGCCCGGCGTCACGACGCGATGATCTCCTCATAGCTCGGCGTCGGCATGCCCGGTTTCCAACTCTGATCGCGCAGTTCGATCCGGTTGCCGCTCGGATCGAGCACGAAAAGCTGCCGGCCAGTAAAGAATCCGCCGGGACGGTAATCCACCGGCTCGTGAATCTTGATGCCAAGCTCGTCAAAGAGCTTGCACGCTTTATTGAACATCTCGGGGCTGACATCGAAGGCATGATGCAAACGGCCGTCCTGCTCGACGGTCCTGACGAGCGATTCTTTGCGCTTACAGAGGAGAATGTTGTGGTTGCCGAGCTTGAAGCAGGACATCGGCGAATTCGCCAGCCGGCCGACATGCTCCAGTCCGAGAATCTCGCCGTAGAACTTTTCCGACTCTTCCAAATTATTCACCGGGATCGACCAGTGCACGACGGCATCGAGTTTGAGCATACCCATAAGCCTTCTCCTTTGGAGCTTCACTTAGCGCATTCATCGCAAGCTGTCCACCGGCGGCGATGCGGTTGGAGTAATGGAGTATTGGAGTTCTGGAGTATTGGGGGGAAGAATCCGGAACCCATTACTCCACCACTCCATTACTCCATCACTCCAATCTGCCTTAATCTCGTTGACAACCTTTCCCGTTCAACTTACATTTGCGTCGCTCGAAACGGAGGACACATGGCGAATCGAACGATCACTATTGGCATGCGCGACTACGATCACACCCGCGCGTTGGCTGACGGCAGAGTGAAGATCGACGGTGTGGATCTTAAGTTCGTCAACATCACGCCGCCGTCGCAGATTTTTCTGCGCATGCTGCACGACGAAGAGTTCGACGCCTCGGAGATGTCGCTGTCGAATTTCATGATCGCCATCGGCAAGGGCGATGGGCGCTTTGTCGCGCTGCCGGTTTTTCCTTCGCGGGTGTTTCGCCACTCCTATATTTGGCTGAACACCAAGGCCGGAATCGCCAAGCCGGCCGATCTCAAGGGCAAGAAAGTCGGCATCGCCGACTATTCGATGACCGCGCTGTTGTTCGTGCGCGGCCTGTTGCAGCATGAGTACGGCGTCACACCCCAAGATATTCACTGGTTTCGCCGCCGCTCCGAACATGTTGCCATCGACCTACCGCCGGGCATTCGCATCGACAGCATCGCCAAGGATCAAACCCTCGACGGCCTGCTCGAAGCCGGTGAGCTTGACGCTGTCGCCGTCACCTCCGCGCCGCGCGCTTTTCTAAATGGCTCGCCGCTGGTGCAACGGCTCTTCCCCGACTGTCGCACGGTGGAAGCGGACTATTACCGCCGGACGAAAATCTTTCCGATCATGCACATGGTCGTGATCCGCCGTGGGATCTACGAACAGGATCCGGCGCTGGCGGCGCGTCTGACCCAAGGCTTTGAGTCCGCCAAGAAGTTAGCATTCGAAGGTTATGAGGAAGACTTAACCGCGCTGCCATGGACCAATCTCAATTTGGAATACGCGCGTCAGGTTCTCGGCCATGACGTTTATCCATACGGTGTGAAAAACAATGCGGCAACGCTGGAAGCCGCGACGCTCTACTCGCACGAGCAGGGCTTGACCCAAAGCAAGTTCGCTGTGAGCGATTTGTTTGCCCCGGAGACGCTGGAGCTATTTTCCTGAGAGTGAGCGACGCCGAAGTTAAGGCTCGCCTCCGCCAACTGCCCCGGCCAAGATGGATGCCGGTCTTCACCGGCATGACGGAAATTGCATCGCGCGCAATGGAGCGATCGCTATCTTATCTTCCTTCGCAACTCGCCTAAGAACCCGCTACTTTCAAGCGTGCGCACGAAGCTCGCGTCGATGACCTGATCGAGGTCGACCTGGGTGATCTTCGGATTGATGCGCGCGACGATGCGCTGGACAGACTTGAAGGCGACAACGTTGGGCGCCATGTCGAGCGTGGTCATCTTGCGTAACACTTTGTAAGATCCTTCAATCACATCGTTTCGGCTCAGGCGCAGATTACGCTGTAACACTTTGGTGACTTCCGCTTTATTATTGTCGTCAAGGATGTAGGCAACGGCCTCGGCCAGCCCTTTGGCGACGCGCAGGTAAAATTCGTTGCGGCTGGCGACGGATTCTTTCAGCCCGCAAATTTCCGGGCCCTGGTAAGGAGCCGAAATCTCG
>JAERMN010000264.1 GCA_016844625.1 Deltaproteobacteria bacterium | reverse complement strand
CCGAGTCACATCGCCAAACAACTCGTCTACTGCGACCTTCGCCGGAATCAATCTTTGCTGCGCCGAATAGTTGACTATCAGGTCCAGGCTGGGCCGAATGTTTTCCAACCCGAACTGGATAGGATCAAGATCACCCGCTGCTGGCGCGGCCTGTTTGCTTTGACGAAGGAGACGGAAAACTTCTTTCACCGCCTCCGGATTGGACTTTGCCAGCGATGCTTTCACTACCAGCATGTGGTTGATCGGCAACGCCCCGTTCTTGTCGCACCACGCTTTTGCTGCTTCTTTAGGATTGTCAATCACTGGCTGCAATCTCTCGTCTTTGAGATCTGCGCCGCCGATAACTCCGGCAGCGATCTCGCCGTCGAGGAGCATTTGCACGAGTTGCTTCCCCGCGGGCGCGCGCACTGCCGTCACGGGATCTTGATACTCGGCGACATGCGGGTCTTCGAAGGTCACCCACTTGATACTGTCGAGATCGACGCCGTGATCGTTTTGCAGAATTCCGCGAATCCACGCCGCGGTCGTGACGGAATAGGCGCGGATGCCGACGCGCCGGCCTTTGAGATCGGCCGGCGCAAGTTTGCCACGCTCGGCGTTGTAGACAAGATACGGATGCGCCAGAGCGCCGACGACAACGGCGGGTAGCAGCACGAGCGGTTTGCCATGCGCCTTGGCCTGCAAATAAGTGACGATGGCCAATTCGGCGACATCGTACTTCAGCTGGCGCACGACATCCTTGAAGGCGGTGTTCGGCACCTTCACGTCGGCGAAGTCGAAGACGATGTTCGGCGAGCGAACTTCACCTTTCTTCAACGCCAAAGTGTTCGGGTAATCGCCCAACAGCGTCTTGAGTGTCAGAACGTTCGATTCATTGCTCATCTGATTAGGTCTCTCTTTCTCTCCTTGGCGTCCTTTGCGTCCCTTCGGCCTGGCTCAGGACATGCTTTGCGCGAGATAATTCCGGACGGATTTAGTTTTTTCGTGCGCCAAGGTAATGCCGTTACTGGTATCATCACGGGTCTAACCTGGCAATTCCGGATAGAATATCACTCGCAACCTCGTCCTCGCTTTGCTACGATTGCTGTCCATGAAAGCCATCCGCAAAGCACTCACCATCGCCGGCTCCGACTCCGGCGCTGGCGCCGGGATTCAGGCCGATCTGAAGACTTTCGCCGCGCTCGGTGTCTACGGCACTTCGGCGATCACGGCGATCACGGCGCAGAGCACGATTGGAGTGACCCAGGTTTTAGCGCTAAATCCAAAGCTCGTCGGCGCACAGATCGACGCAGTCATTGACGACATCGGCGCGCACGCGGTGAAGACCGGCATGCTCGCCAACTCGGCGATCATCGACATGGTGGTAAGCAAGGTCCGCGAGCATCGACTTAAGAATGTCGTCATCGACCCGGTGATGGTCGCCACTTCCGGCGATCTGTTGATACAGAAGAACGCGGGCGTAGCGCTGCGCAGTAAACTCATTCCGCTCGCCTCGGTGGTCACGCCGAATATTCCGGAAGCCGAAGAACTCACCGGCATGAAACTGCTGACATCGGCGGAAATTAAGGAAGCGGCAAAGCGAATTGTAAAGATGGGCGCGAGAACCGTGGTCATCAAAGGCGGCCATCTCAAAGGTCCGGCAATCGATCTGTTCTATGACGGCGAGAAATTTATTGAATTAACCGCGCCGCGCATCCGCACCAAGAACACCCACGGTACCGGCTGTACTTTCTCGGCGGCAATCGCCGCCTACCTCGCACGAGGCGAGACGGTCGAAAGCGCGGTGGTGGCAGCAAAGAAGTTCATAACCGCGGCGATCAAGGCAAGTTTTTCCATCGGCTCCGGTCACAGCCCGGTGCATCATTTTTATCGGTATTGGAAAGCGTAACCGCAAATCTCAGCCTGCCCGAATTTTGCAATCTGCAATTTGAAATCTGAGATTCCTCGCGACAGCGAGGCTACTTCCCGGCTTGTTCCATGTCGGCGACAATCGCGCGCGCGGCGGCGACCGGATCTTTCGCTTCGATGATCGGGCGACCGACGACGATGTAGTCGACGCCGGCACGCACCGCGTCTGCCGGAGTCATAACGCGCTGCTGATCGTTGCGGTTGCCGTCGGCCGGGCGAATCCCCGGGGTGACGATGACGAAGCGCCGGCCGCAGGCTTCGCGAATGTCCGCCACCTCGTGCGGCGAGGCGACCACGCCATCCATGCCGGCTTCCTTGGTCAGCAAGGCCAAGCGCACCACCTGAGCGGCGACTTTCTGGGTGACGCCGACCCGCTTGAGATCATCCTGATTCAAGCTCGTCAGCACCGTCACCGCGAGCATGATCGGCCGGCGCCGCTTTTCCTGGCGGCACACCCGCTGCACTTCCTTCGCCGTCAAACGCATCATTTCCAAGCTACCCGAAGCGTGCACGTTGAACATCTTGACGCCCAGGCGGGTCGCTTCGATGGCCGCTTTGGCGACGGTGTTGGGAATATCGTGAAACTTGAGATCGAGAAAAATCTCGCCGCCGAGATCTTGAATCAAGCGCACCGCCTGGGGCCCGGCGTGAGTGAAGAGCTGCTTGCCGATCTTGAACATGCCGACCTCTCCGGATAGCACACGGACTAGACCGGTGGCTTGCTCCAAGTTATCGACATCCAGGGCAACGATCAAACGCTCGCGCATGGAGGTGCGTTTTCGTACCAGCTCGAGCTTGGAAGCCATAACTTAAGCCTGTACTGCTTGGGTAATCAGACTGTGAATATCTTTTGCCGCGCTGCCGACGGGGATATCATCGGTCTTGCCGTCGCGGCGCCAGCGTAACTCGACGCAACCTTTATCCAAACCCTTGGCGCCGATGGTCACGCGCAAAGGAATGCCGACGAGATCGGCGTCTTTGAATTTCACTCCGGGCCGCTCGTCTCGGTCGTCGAGCAGGACCTCGACGCCACGTTGCTGCAACTCTTGATACAGCATGTCCGCCGCGTCGCGGAGCCTTTCCTCTTTATAATTAATCGGCAGAATCAGCACTTGAAACGGCGCGATGGAGAACGGCCAGATGATGCCGTTGGCGTCGTGATTCTGTTCGATCGCCGCGGCCACCAAGCGGCTGATGCCGATACCATAGCAGCCCATTTGGATCGGCTGCTCGCGCCCTTCAGCGTCGAGAAAAGTCGCGCCCATCTTCTCGCTGTACTTAGTGCCGAGATAAAATACCTGGCCGACTTCAATGCCACGATGGCTTTCCAACTTGCCTTTCTCACAGCGCGGACAAGCATCGCCGCTCACGGCGAGACGCAAGTCGGCGAATGTCGACGGCGTGAAGTCGCGCTCTTGATCGACTTGGACAAAGTGCGCGTTGGCTTCATTGGCGCCGGTCACCGCGCCGCACATGCCCTGGACGCTCAGATCGGCCACGATACGGAGTTTGAGTCCGATCGGCCCCAGGTAGCCGGGTGCCACACCGGTCGCAGCAGCAACCGAAGTCTCATCGGCTAGAATCACATCGCGGCAGCGGAGAACCGTGCGGAGCTTAAGCTCATTGACTTCGTGATCGCCGCGCACCAGCGCCACGACCGGTTCGTCGTTGTCAGTTTTGTAAACCAACGTCTTGATGAATTTGTCTGCGGGCAAATTCAAAAATTCTGCGACCTCAGGAACGCTTTTCTTTCCAGGCGTCGTAACTTTCTCCAGTTTGGGCGACTCTTGGGAAATCTCCCGGCCCGCCGGCCGCTCGCTTTTGACTTCGGCCTTCTCGACGTTGGCCGCATAGTCGCAGCTATTGCAGCTAACGATCGCATCTTCGCCGGACTCGGCGAGCACCTGGAACTCGTGCGATTGGCTGCCGCCGATGGCGCCGGTGTCGGCCTCGACGGGACGAAAGCTCAGACCCAATCGGCTGAAAATACGCCGGTAGGTCTGATACATGTTGTCGTACTCGCGCCGGCAGTCGTCGATGTCGGTGTGAAAACTGTAAGCGTCCTTCATGATGAACTCGCGGCCGCGCATCAAGCCGAAACGCGGCCGCAGTTCGTCGCGAAACTTGGTCTGAATCTGATACAGGTTCAGCGGCAGCTCGCGATACGAGCGCACGGAGCGGCGCACCAGATCGGTGACAATCTCCTCATGCGTCGGACCGAGACAGAAGTCGCGCTCGTTGCGGTCTTTGAAGCGCATCAACTCTTTGCCGTAGTAGTCCCAGCGGCCGCTCTCCTGCCAAAGCTCCGCGGGACAGGATATCGGCATGAGCAATTCTTGCGCTCCGGCGCGGTTCATTTCCTCACGCACGATCGTTTCGATTTTGCGAATAACTTTTAGCGCCAGCGGGAAATAATCGTACACGCCGCGGCTAATCTGGCGGATAAATCCGGCGCGCACCAGCAGTTTATGACTGACGACTTCGGCGTCCGCCGGCACTTCTTTCAATGTCGGTATGAGGGTTTTGCTCCAGCGCATGAGTAATTCGTGATTGAAAATTCGCGCAAGAAGAGAGAAGAAATCAGGCTTCCGCCGCGGCGGCGCTTTGCTCGGCAGCTTTTTCAGCGGCGAATTTTTCCACTTCTTCCATCAGTGCATCAACGATCTCGGCCTCGGCGACTTTGCGGATCACTTCGCCGCGCTTGAAGATAAGACCGATGCCTTTGCCACCGGCGACGCCGAGATCGGCGGCGCGCGCTTCGCCGGGACCGTTAACTTCGCAGCCCATCACCGCGACGTGGATGTTAAGATTGCCGTACGGCAACATTCTCTCCTCGACTTTCTTAGCGAGACCGACGAGATCGACATCGGCCCGGCCGCAGGACGGACAAGCGACGAAGGTCATGCCTTCTTTTCGAATCTTCAGCGCCTTGAGAATTTCTCGACCGACGCGCACTTCTTCCACTGGGTCCGCCGCCAATGAAACTCGGATGGTGTCGCCAATGCCTTCGGCCAATAGCGTGCCCAGTCCGACCGCGGACTTGATCGTGCCGATGCCCGGCGTCCCCGCTTCGGTAACGCCGAGATGAAACGGATAATCGACTTTGTCGGCGAGGGCGCGGTAGGCTTCGATCATCATCAAGGGATCGGAAGCCTTGAGCGAAATCTTGATCTCCCGGTAGCCGATGTCTTCGAGGATACGAATATGACGGAGACCGCTCTCGACCATGCCTTCGACCGTCGGTCCATTGAATTTTTGCAGCAGATCTTTTTCCAGCGAGCCGGCGTTGACACCGATACGAATCGGAATCTTTCGCTCTGAAGCCGCTTTGACGACTTCTTCGACATACTTGCGCGCGCCGATGTTGCCCGGATTGAGGCGTAAACCGTCGACGCCCTGCGCGATGGCGATGAGTGCGAGCTTGTAATTGAAGTGAATGTCGGCGACTAGCGGAATACGAATACGCTTTTTAATCTCGCCCAGCTGCTCGGCCGCTTCGCG
>JAERMN010000263.1:1206-6617 GCA_016844625.1 Deltaproteobacteria bacterium | reverse complement strand
TTCCTCGGTCTTGTAGCGCCGGAGGACGTTTAGCTTGGCTTCAATGTCGTCATTGGTTCCGCCGAGCACGGCGCGCAGTTCGCGCAGCATCTCGCTTTTGCTCTTCTCGACGCGGCTGAGATCGACCCGGATCAAGGTGTCGATCAGCTCCGGCCGCTGCAAAAACAGATCGGTGAGAAACTGACTCTCGGCGAACAGCGCGATCAAGAGCCGCATGGTTTGCGGATTCTCCGCAAGCAAAGTCAAAAATCCCGTTCGCCCGCCGATGCGGTGGCTAAACTGCCCGAGATTAAATAGCGCCTGATCCGGCGCGCCGGATTTAGCGATCTCGGCGATCAGCGCCGGACCGAGGGTGCGCAAGACTTTCAATCGTTTGGGACTTGGCGGCGAGAACGCTTCACCGTCGCGCACGGCGAGAAGATTCTCGTAGGCTTTCTCTGGAACCGCGAAGCCGGCCTCGGCCAATTCTCTGGTGATCAGCTCTTGGTTGTCGAGGTCGTGCCAGATCGAACCGGCCGCGCCGTCGTTGTCAATCATCTCCTTCTGCGCGCCGTAAAACAGCCGGTCGAAAATGCTGCGCACGGTATTAGTGTAGTGGCGATGATCGCGCCAGAAAAGCTCACGCTCGCTTTGCTTGCCTTTGCGTTGGTAACCCAAGCGACGCGCGTAGGCCTGTTCTTCGTCTTTGCCTTCAGGGATCGAGTGCGCGTGGGCTTCCTGAACGATCTGCACTTTATGTTCCGCTTGGCGCAGGAACCGGTAGGCCTCGGTGAGCTTGTCTCGCTCTTCCGCGGAAATGAAATTATGCCGGGCGAGCTCGACCAATGCGGGCAGCGTGCTCGGTCCTCGGAGCTTGGGCTCGTAGCCGCCGTTGACCAGCTGCAGTGCTTGGGTAAAAAACTCGATCTCGCGAATGCCGCCGTAGCCGAGTTTGAGGTTGCGCGCTTTTTCGTCGCCCGCCAGAAGCTCGTTCTCGATGCGCGTCTTCATATGGCGCAATTCGTCTACAGTGGTGTAGTCGAGATAACGCCGATAGATGAAAGGTTCTATTTCTTTGAGAAAGCTTGCGCCCAGTTCAAGATCGCCGGCCACCGGGCGCGCCTTGATCAACGCCGCGCGTTCCCAGCACTGCCCCCAAGACTCGTAATAAAGCATCGCCGAGTCCACGGATTGCACCAAAGGCCCGTTAGCGCCGAGCGGACGAAGCCGTAAATCGATGCGAAAGACAAAGCCATCTTCGGTAATATCGCCCATGGCGTGGATGATTTTTTGGCCGATGGCGCTGAAAAATTCGCGCGGACCGACTTTGCCTTTTCGTCCGCCGGCGCTTTCGCCCTCGTCATCTTCATAGAGATAGATCACGTCGACATCCGAGCTGAAGTTGAGCTCGCCGCCGCCGAGCTTGCCCATGCCGAGCACGACGAAGCGGTTGGGCTTGTCAGTAGCCGGTACATTCAGCAAGCCGTAATCCTTTTCCACTTCGGCGCGGGAAAATTGGTAGGCAGCGTCCAGAGACGCATCGGCCAGCGCCGTCAGCTCGCGCACGGTTTCTTCCATCGTCACCGACGCCATCAAATCCCGCGCGCCAATGCGCAAATATTCACACTGCTTGTGGCGGCGTAGGGCGGCGCAGAAGTCGGCGAAAGATAGCGACTGCTTGATGGCTACGGTCAGTTCCCTTAAATGGTCGGCGCAAGATTTGTGTTTGATCTTGATCTGGCGGAGAAATAGCTCCGGCCAATTTTTGCCCTGACCTATCAGCACGTCGCTCAGAAAACTGCTGCTGCCAAGGAGACAAAATAGCAGCGCCAGATCGGCGGGAGGAATCTTATCGATCGGCTTGGCGCTGCCACTTTCAAGGAGTCGCAGCAAATGATTTTCAGCCAGCGTCGGCGATGGGCTTAATTTGATGAGCCGCTGGATGGCCGTCTTTTGCGGGGAAGAAGAAAAGAATTTTCTGAGGCTGCGCACGGTTCTACACTAGTTATTGGCTTAATAACCTTCAAGGCCGTTTGCTTTTTGGAGTTTAGATTTTGACAGGATCCCGGTGGAATCCCAGTCTGTTACCAGACCGTCTTTAACAAGGCACTTTTCCTTATTCCCTTATCTCGAGTGACAAGGGTGAGGGCTTCGGCTCGCGCAGTCGCGCTGATCAAGCGATCAGCAGGATCGCTTGGAAACTCCCGAGGAAACTGAGTCGATAGAATCGCAATAGCGGGTGTAAGCTCTTTCACGACCACACCGCTCGTGTCAATCATTTCTGCCAGCCAACTTTCCGGTGTTCCACGGGGCGACACCCGACCGAGGCTGACAAGCATCGCTGTTTCCCACAGGCTGATGGATGCGATGCCAAGGCCTCCGGCGTTCGCCGCTTGCTTAATAGCCGAGGTTGCTAGACGCGATAAGCGCTTTGGTTCTAAGCACAACCACAGAAAAACATGCGTATCAAGTAAAATCACCGACTTACCTTCCAAGCTCGGGACGAAAGCACAGGCGACTCAATATCGCCGATGATTACCGCGGTGCCCGCCATGCAGCCGAACACTTCATGCTTGGGCGCGTCCGTGGGAACAAGCTTCGCAATTGGCACCCCCCTTTTGGTTATAACGACCGCCTCGCGACGCTGGCGAACATCCTCCATGATACGCAAGCAGTGCGTCTTGAACTCTCCAGCGGACAACGTCTTCATAGCAACCTCCTGCTGTCTATGGTCAAATTATAAAGATCTGTGACTTCCTTCTGCCGATTGCAGAAAGCGCTTCCGCTGACTACACCACCGTATTCAAAGGGGTTTTTCATATTACGCAGGATGCGTTACGCAAATTGCGTAATACCACAGGCTACCCGGCCAGTAAAGCAAATCCCGGCTGCCGTCTATGCTCAAATTCTTTTGACTGTGGTCCAGGAGTCAAGGTGAGTGTCGTTAAGCTAAGGAAATGGTGAGCTTTGCTTTTGCAGTGGTTCAAAAGGCGATTTACTTTCGCCGCGGCTGATCATGGATCAAGTCCGTCTCCCTCAGTAATTCTAAAATCTCTTTCGATTGCCGAACATTCGTTTTGGATTGTAGGGTCTGCGGCCATTTGCGCCATAGCTTCTTCAAAAGCCGATGAATAACCGATCATTGTTCACTCCAGGCGCTGAGAAACTCGACTCGATTTCTCATGTCGTTGGGCGACAGCGCCGCGATCAATTTGAGTAGGCGACGCAACTGCACGCCAACAACATACTGTCGTTGACCTACAAGAACAATGCCGGCATGTTCTCTACCTTCGGAGAGGAAATCGGCGTGGAGACGGTAGAAATCGCCGACATTGTAACTGTACAAGACCCGGCCCGTATCAGTCGCATGTTCCAAGTGTTCCTTATCGTTCCGCTCGATCATACCATCGTCAAGAGCGCTAACCACGTCGACATTCCGCGCGCGCAATCCCTGGAGTAGAGCACGACTCATCGAATCTTCGTCAAGGTAGAGCCGGATCTTCATGAGCTGCTATCAGCAGCTCCCTCGCGTTTTGCCTCTAACCTTTGCGTCTCGGCTTCTTCAGCAGCGATGTCGCTTTCAATCTGATCCCGGTTAGCATGGTAGTAGGCCAAAGCCGCATACACTTGAGCCAAACTTATATGGCCCAGCTGGTCGGCGATTTCCTCCGGGTTATATCCCAGCTTATACCACTCCACGATCCGCCGAACCGTCACACCGGTCCCCGCGATTCTCGGCCGCCCCCCACGCACTTCCGGTGAGCAGACGATCAAGGTGCCTATTTCTGTTACCTTTTTCATAGTTCTTTCTCCGCCGACAATTTTTAGCGGCTGGGTCTTACTTCTAACAAGATAATTTATCACCCAACCTAGGGTTTTGGTAGAGTCGCTCGTCCACTATTCGCCGGTACAAACGGCGGGAGACAAATCCGGATTCGGAGAAGAGTTATCTCGCGCAAAGACGCAAAAACGCCAAGCTAGGAAAACTCGAAGCACGAAATCCGAAATCCGAAACAAATCCAAAATGATGAAAACAAATACAATGTCCCAAACGAGTCCAAATTGGATCCGATGTTTTGGATTTTCTTAGTTTGAATTTTATTTTGGCCCCGGTTTGTTTCGGTCCGCGGGGCCTCTTTCGAAATTCGGATTTCGGTTTTTGTTTTAACGCGGTTGACACTGAAGTTCACGGTCGGATAGGGTTCCGAACCAGAAACAGCAGTCTAGCGCTGCCAATCCTCCTGGCAATGAACCAAGCGACGGTTCTCTTGGAACCGGTTTAGTAGGAGATCCTTGATGGCCCGAGTTGGCGTTACAAAAAAGAAAAAGAGCCCACGCGCTGACGAACTGAGCCAGCTCAAGAAAGAGTTAAAGCGCGTCACCGAGCAGCTTGAGTCTCGTGATCGCGAGCTCGCCGAGGCTACCGAGCAGCAGACCGCCACGGGCGAAATCCTGCGCGTGATCGCCAGGCCGCCGACCGATCTTCAATCGGTGTTGGATACGGTTGTCGAGAATGCCGCGCGGCTATGTGACGCGCAAGACGCGGTGATCTTTCGTCTCGATGGCGAGGTCCTTGAGCGAGTGGCGATCTATGGTTCGCTGCCCATGCGGGGAGCGCTGGCGCTCACTCGGGGCTCGGTCTCCGGTCGCGCCATAGTCGACCGGCAAACGATTCACATCCATGACATAGAGGCCGAATCCGAAGCCGATTTCCCGGATATCGATAAGACGGGAACATTCGGCGGGAGCCGGGCCAGAACCAGACTCGCCGTGCCGCTACTGCGCGACGGTGTTGCGCTTGGGGCGATTAACGTGCGCCGCATGGAGGTTCGTCCCTTCACCGACAAGCAAATCGCTTTACTTCAGACTTTCGCTGATCAGGCCGTGATCGCCATCGAGAACGTGCGGCTATTCCAAGAGCTCACCGAGGCTCTGGAGCAGCAAACTGCCACGAGCGAAATCCTGGGCGTCATTGCCAGCTCACCAACCGACATCCAGCCAGTGCTGGACGTGGTGGCGGAGAGTGCCGCACGACTCTGTGACGCGAACGATGCTAGCATCATGCGCGTCGAGGGGGAGGTGTTGAGACCGGCGGCTCACTATGGGCCAATCCTAATCCCGCCACGCGGGGCTGGGACGGTGATTAGCCGTGGCTGGCCTTCCGGCCGGGCTGTTGTTGACCGGCAAACAATTCACGTCCATGACACGGAATTAGAAATCGAAACCGAGTTCCCAGAATCCAAATCTAGGCAGGCAGTTAGCGGCGTTCGGACCATGCTAGTCACGCCTTTACTTCGCGAAGGTCTTCCGATCGGGGTAATTGCGATCCGCCGCAAGGAGGTCCGACCGTTCACCGACAAGCAAATCGCTCTTCTCAAAACCTTCGCCGACCAAGCGGTGATCGCAATTGAAAACGTGCGCCTCTTCCAGGA
>JAERMN010000263.1:0-1182 GCA_016844625.1 Deltaproteobacteria bacterium | reverse complement strand
CGCCGAGGTGCTCGGCATCATCAGCCGCTCGCCGACGGACGTGCAGCCGGTCCTCGACGCCATCGTCGAGAGCGCTGCCCGGGTTTGTGGGATCGATGATGTGGTGCTGCGGCTGCACGAAGACAACACCATGGTTTCGCGGGCTCATATAGGTCCCATACCTATCACCCACGTCGAGATCGGTATGGATGAGCCACGGTTTCGCTGGTTGCGCGAGCATGGCACGCTCCACATTCCCGACGCCCGTGTGCAAAACGATTTCCCAATGGTAGGTCCCGTCGGCAACTACTACACCTGGTTAGGGGTGCCCCTTCGTCAACAGGGGGAATTTATTGGACTGCTGATCGCCCGCCGCACCGAGGTGCGCCCCTTCACCCCGGCGCAGATCAAACTGCTTGAAACATTTGCCGACCAGGCGGTCATCGCTATCGAGAACGTGCGGCTGTTCCAAGAACTTACGGAGGCGTTGGAGCAGCAGACTGCGACGAGTGAAATCCTCGGTGTGATTGCCAGCTCGCCGACGGACATCCAGCCGGTGTTGGATGTGGTGGCGGAGAATGCCGCTCGGCTCTGCGAAGCCAACGACGCTCAGATCCTGCGGATCGAGGGAGATGTCCTTCGACGCGTCGCTTCACATGGATCACGCCCAACGGCGGAGACTCGACCCGTCACGCGAGAAATTGTCGCCGGCCGGGCTGTAATCGATCGGCAAACAGTTCATGTCCACGACATTCGTGCGGCCGAGGACCAAGGATTCCTCCCAGGGTACGCGGCGTTTAGCATAGGCGAGAGTCGTACGCTTCTTGCAGTGCCGCTGCTTCGTGAGGGTATTGCCATTGGAGTAATCCTCATACGGCGGTTTCAAGTTCGCCCGTTTCTAGATAAACAGATCGCGCTGATAGAGACCTTTGCGAATCAAGCCGTCATCGCCATCGAAAACGTCCGGTTGTTCAAGGAACTCGGCGAGCGCAACGCGGAATTGCGCGAGGCGCTGGAGTATCAGACGGCAACGTCCGAGGTGCTCGGCATCATCAGCCGCTCGCCCACGGACGTGCAGCCGGTCCTCGACGCCATCGTCGAGAGTGCCGCCCGGGTTTGTGGGGTCGATGACATGCTGCTGCGACTCATTGAGGGAAACACTACGGTTCTACGGGCTCATTTTGGGTCCATACCCACTGGCCG
>JAERMN010000262.1 GCA_016844625.1 Deltaproteobacteria bacterium | reverse complement strand
ATGCGGATCATGTACTTGAATCACACATCCAAACGCGAAGGCAGCCCGGAGTATGAAGCGCGCATCGTTGCCTTGGCCAACAGCTATGCTTCGCCAGGGACAACGGTGGAAATCCATCGTCCTGAAGATCTCGGCGGCACCGAAGTATTGAACCATCTGCGCAAAAGCCAAGCGCTCGCCGGCTTGCATCATGCGTTAGAAGTCCCCGCGCTAGTCAAAAAGGTTATCGAAGCGGAACGCACCGGTTACGACGCCGTGGTGTTTAGCAACACCTTCGACCCCGGCGTGGAAGTGGCGCGCTGTGCAGTGCGCATCCCGGTCATCGGCGTGCTGCGCGCTTCTTGCCACTTTGCCGCGTCAATCTGCGACCGTTTCGGCCTCATCGCGCCGCTCGACAGCCACGCGCTCTACGCCGGCCACATCATCGAGCATTATGGATTGAAACGCTTCCTCGCTGGCATCAAGGCGATCAATACCTATGACATTGGCGATCTCTCGGCGCACCACGACATGCTCCTGGAGCGCATGGTAGCGATCGGCAAGGAACTGATCGCTGACGGCGCCCACGCGCTAATTCCTCTGGGCGGGCGCCTCGTGCCCTACGTGGTGAAACCGTTGGAATTGGAAGCCGAGCTGAAAGTGCCGGTGATCAACACCAAGCTAGTCGGCATCCGCCAGGCAGAAACCTTGGTGCTCGGCAAGAACAGCCACAGCATCAAAAGCTACCCCCACGCCGCCGGATTGTCGCCGGAGAATGTGTCGCGGAGAGATGCGAAGTAGGAACGCCAGATTCGGACAAGCCTCGCGCAAAGAACGCCAAGGACGCTAAGTTCGGAATTCAATTTCTTTTCTTCGCGCCCTTTGCGTTCTTTGCGCGAGATATCCGACCCCGACCGGTGCGCACGGCGCGCCCTACAAGATTTTTTCTATTCCGAACTTTGCGCCTTGGCGCCTTTGCGGGAGATATTCCGAGACCGATGGTGCGCGCAGCGCACCCTACGAAAACCTTCGTGCCCTTCGCGTCTTCGTGGTGCAATCAACCCTTGTCCGTGCAGCCGGGATGATACGGCATGTTGCAATGCGCGCCGACTTTTTTCATCGCCGCTTCAAACTCTTGGTGGACCTGCGGATCTTCGTCTTCGAACTCAATCTGCCCGCCGCCATTCTTAATACTAGTATAAGTCCCGCCTTCGCCGTCCTGCATGCGCATGAAGCGAAACTTCCAACTGCCCCAGCGTAGCGCCAAGTAGCGCGCCGGGTTAGCGCCGGAATTGAAATGTTGGTGGAACCATTGATCCGGCGGTACCACGACGCTACCCGGCTTCCAGTCGACCCGCTCCATCGGCCGCCCATCCTGCCACAACACTGAATAGCCCTGGCCGCCGAGAATGATCACATGGGCGCCTGGGCCATGCTTGTGTCCTTTTTTGTAAGTGCCGACGGGAAATTCCGAGATATGCGCGCACATCGTTTGGCCGGCGAGATTGAATTTCATGTTGGTGCTGCCCTTGCCGCGCTCGCTGTAGTCCGTCAGTTTGATCGTGTGCGTGTCGGGCACGAAGTTGGTCGTCATGAAGAAACGTCCGGTGAGTTCGCCCGGGCCGCTAAAATAGCCTTCGGTGCTGGGATCGAAGCGGTCGAGAAACGCGAAGTCGTCGCCGAAAATAAAATCGACATTGTGAAATAGATTCATCATGAAGCAGGAGTTGGTCACCGCGAAATAGCGCGCCGCCTCGCTGCCGCTGGCGTTGAAATGCTGGTAGTGCGCGTTGATCGGCACCGCGAATAAACTGCCGGGGCCCCACTCAAAAGTGTGCTTCTTGCCATCCTTCTGCCACACCGATGTCGCGCCGTAACCTTTGGTGACGTAAACCATCTCTTCATAGAGATGTTTCTGCACCTTGGTCTTGCCGCCGGCGGGAATCTCGCAGACGTAACCATCGTTGACGCCGCCCGTGCCGTCGAGCACAACGAACGAACAAGGCACACCCTTCAAATCCCACGGTTCGACTTCGACCTTGTTCAAGTCTTCGACAAAAAAGCCGCGCACCACCGGAATCCGCTGTGCCGCCTGCCAGTCTTTGTACGTGTCAATCCGTTCCAGTTTGAGATCCGCAGGTTGCTGTCTACTTTCCGCCATTAAATGATCCTCCGTTAAGATAAACGCAGCCACTTCGCGGGCGGGGTATTAACCCCGCCCTTGACCAAAGGGGATGTTCAACCCCCTTTGGAAACCCCATTTAATGGTTCCACGCTGCGAGCAGCGTGGTCCACCTCGAATCTAGTCGAAAGGGCAACCACAGGGGGTTGCCCCTACAAATCCAATTACTTTTTGCGTACTTTGCGTTCTTTGCGGCCAATTCTCTCCTGATCTGGTGACAGGCTTTGCCTAGATCAATACCCACAGCCAGCCACTGACGCTCACCGACCCGAGCGCTATTTCTGCGTGCAGCCTGGATGATAGGGCATATTACATTTCGCGCCCACCGCTTTCATCGCCGCTTCGAAGTCTTTATGTATCTGCGCATCCTCGTCCTCGAACTCGATCTGGCTGCCGCCTAATTTAAGGCTCGTGTAGGTGCCGCCTTCGCCGTCCTGGGAACGCATGAATTTATAGCGCCAGTTGTTCCAACGTAAAGCCAGATAGCGCGCCGGGTGCGCGCCGGAATTGAAATGCTGATGAAACCATTGATCCGGCGGCACGACGACGCTGCCCGGCCCCCAGTCGACACGCTCGGTGGGCTCGCCATCTTTCCACAAGACCGAATAACCTTGGCCGGACAGAATAATCACATGGGCACCGGGGCCATGGCGATGGCCTTTCTTGTAGGTGCCGACGGGAAACTCGGAGATATGCGCACCCATGGTATTGCGCGCTAGGTCGAACTTCATGTTGGTGCTGCCCTTGCCGCGCTCGCTGTAGTCGGTGAGCTTGATGTTGTGGGTGTCCGGCACAAAGTTGGTGGTCATGAAAAACCGTCCGGTGATCGTCCCTTCACCATTGAAGTAACCTTCGGTGTGCGGATCGAACCGGTCGGTGAAAACATAATCGCTGTTAAAAATGTAATCACTGTTGTGAAACAGATTCATCATGAAGCACGAGTTGGTCACCGCAAAATAGCGCGCCGTCTCGCTGCCGCTGGCGTTGAAGTGCTGATAGTCGGCGTTGATCGGCACCGCGAACATGCTGCCCGGCCCCCACTCAAAGGTATGTTTTTTCTTGCCGTCGCGCTGCCACACCGTGGTCGCGCCGTAACCTTTGGAGACGTAGACCATCTCTTCGTACATATGTTTCTGCGGTTTGGTCTTGCCGCCGGCGGGGATCTCGCAGACGTAACCGTCGTTAATACCGCCGGTACCGTCCAGCACGACAAAAGAACAGGGCACGCCTTTTAAATCCCAAGGTTCCACCGGGACTTTGTTTACATCCTTGACGAAGAAACCGCGCACGCAGGGAATCTTCTGCTCCGCCTGCCAAACTTTATAAGTGTCGAGCCGATCGGGCTTGAGATCCGAAGGTTGTGTGTTCATTTCGGCCATTGAAACTTCCTCCTGATATATTCCTAGCTGCGTCCGATTTGTGACTGATGCCGTCCAATAGTGAAACCTAATGCCGAAAGCGTCACGCCACCTTCTTTTCTTTGGCAAGAATCCCGATGCGCTCGTTGACCACCTCGAACTCGATCAATCGATTCTTCCCTGCATCGCGCACCACGCCGAGCGGTTCGCCGCCGTTGCGCACGATGTCGATCTGCTCGCGCAAAATTTTTCTGAGCAGAATGATGCCCTCATCGCCAACGCCCAAATGCTCCTGAGTACGATCCGTCGGTGCGCCTTGGCTTTCCCAAGCCATGGCGTCTTGCACTAACACCTGATCGAGCCGGTACTCGCCATTGTCGTCGCGAATGCGAAAAAACTCCCAGGGCGTGTCGCCGTCCGCCGGCGACCGGTCAGTTTCGTTGGGCGAAAAATAAACCACGAACACCTGCGTGTGCGCATCGTCCACCGGTACGCGGATCTGCAAATTATGGCGCACCCGGCCTTCGAGCAGTCGCTCGCGGAACACATGACGCAGCGTGCACGGGAACAACAGCGGATGTTGGTCGACCACCGGTGCATCGCCGGGCTTTCTACCGGGGGTGACGCGCCGTTTCATGATGCCATACTCGAACGGCGTGAAGGCATGCTCCTCTTCATAGTGGTCCACCGTCGGCGCTAAGTGCGCTGTGTCGCCATGCAGCCAATACAGATGCGACGGGTCGACGGAGTTTTCGGTCGGCTGGAGCCAATTGCAGTTATAAATCTCGTGCTTCTCGATCCAGCGCTTGCCATCTTCCCACACCAGCACATCCCAGCGCGGCAATAATGGCCGCGGCTCCGGACCGAGATAGGCCCAGAGCAAACCACCCAAGCGCTCACATGGATAAGCGGTCTGTTTGATCTTGTCTTTGAATCCGCCGTCAATCGGCTCCGCCGGCTGTTCGAGACATTTTCCCGTGCAATCGAATTTCCAACCATGATAGGGACAGCGAATCCCTTCTTCGTCGACCCGGCCGAAGGCTAGTGACGCTTTGCGGTGCGGGCACTGCTCGGCGACGACACCATAGCGGCCGCTTTTGTCGCGAAAGACGACGAGATTTTCGCCCAACAGCCGAAACGCTTTGATCGCCTTGTCCTCGGTCAATTCGCCGGCGCAGGCAACCGGCATCCAATAACGCCGCAGATACTCGCCTCCCGGCGTGCCGCGGCCGACGCGCGTCAATGTTTCGTTCTCTTCACGTGTGAGCATGTTGCGCTCCTCGAATGAATAACAATCGCTTAACTATCGCTTGGCTTTCTGTCCCTCTTACTTCCTCTCCCTCTGGGAGAGGACTGAGGTGAGGGCGAACGATTCGGATTTGCCCTCACCCTTCCCTCTCCCAAAGGGGCGAGGGTTAAGATTCGCGCGAATGGCTGACGGTAAAATTCTATTTACCCTTCTCCACGCCGGCCATGATGTCCTTCGCCAAGTCGAAGATCGGTTTCATATCGCCGTATTCCGGTTTGACCACATCGAAATATTTCACGCCGGGCTGCAACCGGTTGTCCGGCGGTATTTCGTCTTTGGCAATATCGATGCGCCGCGAGTTGGCCGGATCGTCCGGGTCGCCCAACTTCTGCAAAGCGATCTGCCCTTTGCGCGAGAGAAACCAGTTGATAAAAACCTTCGCCGCGTTCGGATGCGGTGCTTGATTCATGTAGCTCATCGAGCCGCCGCCCGCCGAAAAGCTCGAACCTTCTTTCCATTGATTGGTATCGAAATCGTCCACCGGCAGGCCTTGGTTTTTCGCCCGCGCGGAATCTTTGCAGCCCATGCAGATGGCGAATTTGCCGGAGGCCAGCCAGTCGGTCATCTGGCGAAAGTTTTTGGCGTAGGTGAT
>JAERMN010000261.1 GCA_016844625.1 Deltaproteobacteria bacterium | reverse complement strand
ATACGGGCTTATATCGCGCGTGAATGCGAAGCGTCAAGGTTCGATGGCTTTGCTGACAGGACGGGGAGATAATGTTATAAAAGCTGCGATACGGAGGAATGCCGATGGCGAGATTTGCTACAGTAAGAGACCTAAAGACCCAAACCGCTTCTCTCGTGCGTGAAGTGGAAAAAGGGAAAGCGGTGATCGTCACCCGCCGCGGCAAACCTGTGGCAACGCTTAAAGCATTCGAGCAGCGGGATCTTAAGGCTGATGAACGTTACCCTACCACAGCCTATGACTCATTGAAGAAGAAAATATTGGCCAAACACCCTAGACTGGCGAAAGAAAGCCCAGAACAAGCGCGCAAACGATTCGAAAAGATCAGTGAAAAGATAAGACGGTCCCTCCCTTTTAAGACCTGGCGAGAAATGGACAGGTTTGCTAAAGGGGACCGCTATGGTCTTACTCGATAGCAACATCTTCATCGTTGACCGATTCTTTCCGCGCGACTCGCTGTATCCGCAGAACAAGGAGTTTGTCGGGCAACTCGCTGCTATCGATGCGGCGGTTTCTGCTTTTACTCTGCTAGAGATTTGTGGTGCTGCATCCTTTAGACTTTCTGCCGACGAGCTGAATGACTGGCTCTTCCGCTTTGGCGCCGTTTATCCAGCTTACATCCTCGATGTTTACGGTTTAAAGGGTAACGAAGGCGAGGCTTGGTGGCGCACTTTCGTCGAGCAGGTCGCAGCCAATATCGCCAAGAAGATGACCTTCGGCGACGCCTTACTCATGCGTGAGGCCGAATGCTACCAGGTCGAGGCAATCGTTACTTGGAACACCAAAGACTTTATCCGGCGCACCCAGCTTGACGTTCTAACCCCGACCGCATTCCTGCAACGCCTGAGCAGGCAATGACGACAGCTTCGTCATTTGTCACCTCATTTAACGACGACAGCACCGAGCGATCCATTAGATCGGATGCTAGCCGCCCAAGACAGCGGCCTCAACCGAAACTCGGAATATCTCCCGCAAAGCATGTCCTGAGCAACGTCGAAGGGGCGCAAAGACGCCAAGTAATCATTAAGCAAAATCCGAAATCCGAAGCACGAAAGCGGCCCCGCGGACCGAAACAAATTCAATTGATCCAACAAGAAAGCACGAAATCCGAAACACGAAATCCGAAACAAATTCAAATGACCAAAAAACACAATGTTCCAAACAAGGATTATTCGGATCCGGAGTTTTGGATTTTCCGGATTTGAGTTTTGTTTGACTGCGTTTGTTTCGGATTTCGTGCTTCGGATTTCGGATTTGACCTGGTGTGGCGTCTCGTCAACGAGATTAAGGGCATGCTTGGCGGGAGTAATATCCGAATCCGCGAGTTTTCAGTTGGAGGACGCAGATGAAAATCGAAGAGCTACAATCACTGGTCGAGCAACGCCGCAGTATTCGCGGCTACGATGAGAAACGCGACGTGTCGGACGCGACGATTCGAACGATTCTTAACTGCGCCCGCTGGGCGCCGTCGGGCGGCAACGGGCAGCCCTGGGAATTCGTCATCGTGCGCGAGCGCGCGACGCGCCACAGGATCGCCGATTATTATCTCAAGCAGATGGAGCAAAAGCGCGAGATGGACATGGCGGTGCGCGGCACGGCGAAGATGACCGGCGACGGCTTTCGCCATGCGCCGGTGCATATTCTCATCCTCGGCGACCCGCGCGTCAAAGAGGCTTATCCGATTCGCACGAAATTAGAAAAGGCCGAGTCGCACTTCATCACCGGCCTGGCCAATGCGACTTTGCTGATTCACTTGGCGGCGGTTGCTCTCGGCCTGGCGTCGCAATATGTCAGCGACGCCAACTCGCCATATATGGAAACTATGCTGAAAGTGTTGCTCAAGATTCCCGAGCCGCTCAGGATTTATCATCTTGTCCCGATCGGTTTCGCCAAATCGCAAGTCGCTGCGCCGCCGCGCCGGGAATTGAATGAGATGCTGCACTACGAGAGCTATGCTATGGGGAATTTTCGCAGCGACGAGCAGATGATGGGGTTCGTCAAGACGCGGACACTGCAAGGGGCTTATGGTAGAAGAGGTGGGGCGGAGGGGGATGAGAAGGATTAAAATTCGAAATCCGAAGCACCAAATTCGAAACAAACCGGGGCCAAAATAAATCCCAAATGCGGAAAATCCAAAACCTCGAATCCGAAGGAGTTAGTTTGAAACATTGAGTTTTTCTTCATTTTGGATTTGTTTCGAGCTTCGTGCTTCGGATTTCGTGCTTCGAAGTTCGGATTTAGCTGCTCCGGCGTATTTTGCTCTGGACCGGCTCGTTGGGATATATTTTCTTGGAGTGAAATTAAGGAGGCTTGTATGGCAATGGCAAAAATTATCAATCTAATGATTGCGGCGGTCGGGTTGTTGGGCTGGATGTCGAGCGGCGCTAACGGCGCGACGGTTGAAGAGACGCTGGCGGCAATTAGCAAATTGCCAGCCAAGGAGAGGCAGCGGCGGCTCGAGGAGGGCGCCAAGAAAGAGGGCAGCCTGGTCATTTACTCAAACCACGGCATCGACACGACGCAGGAATATGCCCAGGCCTTCGGTAAGAAATATCCTTTCATCAAAGTCGAGCCTTCCCGTTTACAGGGGTCCAAGGGGCTCGACCGAATATTGCTTGAACACCGTGTCGGCAAACTGACGGCCGATGTCGTCGGCGTCGATTTCGATAATATCGGCGAGCTGATGAAAGCCGGCGTGCACGGGCGCTACGAATCGCCCGAGAAGAAAAATTTCGCCAAACAGTATTGGGACAAGGACGGCCGCTGGTATGTCGCCGATTACACTTTGGCGGTGATCGCCTACAACACCAAACTGGTCAAACCCAATGAAGCGCCGAAGAGCTATCAAGACTTGCTCAATCCCAAGTGGAAGAACGATATCTCCATCGACTCCGAACCGGAGCAGGCGGTGTTTGCTTGGATGATGGAGTGGGGCGAAGAGAAAACCGCCGAGTATATGAAAGCGCTCATGCGCAACGGCACGGTGCCGCGGCGCGGTCACTCGCTGCAAGTGCAGATGCTCTGCAGCGGCGATTTCAAAATCGCCGTGGAAGTCTATCCGCCGCGGGTGATGCAGATGAAATACGAGAAAAAATGTCCCATCGCGATGGTCTGGCCCAATCCAACGCCGGGGTCGCTCGGCAGCCACACGGGAATCACCAGGAGCGCGAAAAACCTTCACGCTGCGGCGCTCTACATGGATTTCCTTCTCAGCGAAGACGGCGTGGTGGCGCTGGTCAAAGGCGGCGGCACGATCCCGACGCGCAGCGGCGCCAAGGCCGGCTGGCAAGAGATCATTAACGCGCTTGAAGACAAGAAAATTCGCAAACTGGTGATCGGCCACGAAAAGATGGAGGAGTTGAAGGATAAGGGGAATAAGATGATGGAGGATATTATTGTCAGGAAGCAGCTTAAGTAGATTGGTATTTCAGGCTTCCGTGCGGGTAGCCTAACACTATCGCCTTAAATTTGTTCACCACGAAGATCACGAAGGACACGAAGGGTTCGGTTGATTAGAACTCCGAACTTCGTGCTCTTCGTGTCCTTCGTGGTGAGTACCTCCTCTTCCTTTACATCTGCTGGATCGAATAGCGGGCGCCGATGGCGCGGGCGAGCAGGCTGATGGCGATTAAGATCACGATCATCACCATGCCGAGCGCCGATAGCTGGGGATATTGACCGCCATCCCATAGCTCAAAGAGCACGATGGCGATCACTTCGGTGCCGCTGCGATAGAGCATGATCGAAGTCGACAGCTCGCGGAAGGAATGGGTAATCACATAGATCCAGCCGGCAACGAAACCGGGCGCTAACAGCGGCAAAATCACTTTGCGGAAAGTATGACCCCAGCTCGCGCCGGACGTTTCCGAGGCTTCCTCGAGCTCCTTTTTGATTTGCAACATCGACGACGAACAAGCGCGCATACCGAAGGGTAAATACTTCGTGACGTAGGCGATCAAGAGAATCCACAAGGTGCCGTACACCGGCACGGGCACGACCAGATAGAGCCAGAGAATCGCGATGCCGAGCACCAAGCCGGGCATGGCGATGGGACTGAAGGCTAAAAAATCCAGCGCGCCCTTACCGCGCCATTTCGTGCGCACGATGATCCAGGCGATGGTGGCGGTGAGCAGCATGGTGACGGTCGAACTGGAGATGCCGAGCACGAAACTATTCCACATGGCGCGGTGCACCAGCGGCAGCTTCCAAAGATTTTTGTAGTTATCCAGAGTGAGACTGGCCAAAGCTTCTTCTGACGGCGCCATGTAGAAGGGCAGAAACGACGACCAGATCACCACCACGATCGGCAGAATGAACACCACGAAGCAGAGCAGCAGGTTAATAAGCGCGAGCGGCGTGCGCCAACGGCCGATATCGTACGCTGTCGGCCGGAAGCCTTTGCCGGTGATAGTGGCGAACTGTTCGGAAGCGGCGGTCCATTTGAGATAGAGCAAAACTCCAACCGTGGTAATGAGCAAGTAAACCACCGCGAAGGTGCTGGCCAAGCCAAAATCAGTGGGAACGCTTTTCGTCGCTAAGTAAACTTCGGTGGCGAAGACCAGAATGCCCGCCGGCATGCCGATCAACGCCGGCACTTCGAAGTTCTCGATAGCGCGAACGAACGTAATCATCCACACCGCCATAATCGCCGGCAAGAGCACGCGCAGGGTGATGCGCAGCGTCGTGCGCAGCATCCCTGAGCCGGCGACCAGCGCGGCTTCTTCCAGCGACGGGTCCATGGAGCGAAGCGCCGCGGCGAGCAGGAGAAAGGCGAAGGGAATCTGATCCGTGCCCTGCACCCAGATCATGCCGAGCATGTTGTTGATCTGCAACGGCTCGGCGAGGCCGAACAAAGGCATCGCGAGCAAATTAATCAGCCCCGAGCGGCGGCCGAAGAGCACGATCCAGCCGACCGTGGTGAGAATCCCGGGCACGATCATCGGCACCAAGATCAAGCTGTATATCAGGCCGCGCCAGCGCACGTTGGTGCGCTCAGTCATCCAGGCGAAGTAAAGAGCTAAAACGAAGGCGAGTGAGCTCGAACCGAAGCTGAAGATCAGCGAATTCCAAAGCGCTGCCGGCAGACGCCAATTTTCCAGCAGGACCAGATAGTTTTTGAGCGTCAGACTGCCGGCGACTCCGGGCGGGCCGCTTTTCAAGCTTCCATAGATTAGTGTAACGAGCGGAAACAGCGTCAGGTAGGCCAACAGTCCGGCAGCCAAGGCGATAAAGATCGATTGTGAAGTCAAACGGAAGCGCAGAATTGCCGGTAGCATCATTCAGCGCATTAACATGGCATTCATTTCTGTCGCAAACAAGAAAAAAGCCCGGCGAGTTGGAACTCGACCGGGCTTTGTCGTGGTATGTCGTTTCAATCTCTGTGTAT
>JAERMN010000260.1 GCA_016844625.1 Deltaproteobacteria bacterium | reverse complement strand
TCTTTGGAAAAGAGGGGCCAGGGGAGATTTTTTGCTTCCGTGCGGCTCCATCGTTCCAGAGGAAAACTGCTCTGCTACAAAGAAAACCGCCCCACCACACAGCCAAATCCCCCTTGATCCCCCTTTTCCAAAGGGGGAATCGACAACCCCTAGCTATTCGCCCATTCGGCCCCATGTCCAGCCAATAAGATGTGCCGCATGATTAGTTCCTGCAAGCGGGCGAGGGAAAAATTCTCGCTTGCTGCCATTACGGAATCTTGTAGCCCATTTCTTTCGCCACTTCGATGGCGAGGCGGTCGTCGGCGATTTCATTAAAATTCACCTTGCGGTCGACGTGGCGGCCGCGCGTGGGAATGCCGCTGGGGCTGAGTGTGGTTATGAATTGATCGTAGGTTTCGTTGGCCGCTTCCCGGTCCATTCGGAGCAGCTTGATGATCAGCTCGATGGTTCTTGGCTTCGCCTTGCGGATTTCTTCTTTGGCGGCTTGCAGTGAGCGAATGACCCGTTTGGTTTCCGCCGGCCGTTCTTGAATCGTTCGCGCCAAGGTGGTCAAGCCGCCGCCGGGCATTTCCACCATGGCGCCGACGTCGAGAATTTTATTGAAGCCTTTCTTTTGCGCGCCGAAGGTCACCGGCGGTGACAAGACCGCAGCGTCGACGTAGCCAGCTTCCAAGGAAATCAGTTGTTGAATTTGTTGTCCGCCGATGGAGACCAGAACGAAGTCTTTCGGATTACCGCCGGCTTTTTCCACGGCCATGTTGAACGCCACATGTACCGTGCCACCGAGGCCGGTGACCGCAACCTTTTTTTGCTTGAGGCTTTCGAGAGTTTTGTACTGCGGTCGTGCCATCAGCCAGTAGGAAATGCGGTCGGAAGAAAACCAAATCGCGCGGGTGGCGAAACCGCTCATGGTGGCATTGACCGACGCCGGGCCGACGCCGGCTTGATAATCGATATCGCCTTGGGTCAGCGCTGCCGGCACTAAGGCGGACTGCATGAGGATGACTTCCATGTCCAAATTGTTGGCGTTGAAGATGCCCCAATCCCTTGCGGCCAGCAGCGGCAAAGCTGTGATGGTAAAGCCGGCGTTCGATATGCGGGTTTTGCCGCGCCGCTCTTGGGCGTGGGTTGATCCCGCAGCGATTGCCATGAGCGTGATCAGCGCCGTCGCTAACGCCGCCGAGTTGAGTCGAAGGAACAATGAGGTCATCGTTTACTCCCAGGGTTACGGCCAACCCACATTACTAGCAATGCGCTTACTTACGCTATATCACTGTTGCTTGACAACATTTTTGTTCCTTGAAAATATCGCAAAACCGCCACGAGGGAAAACCCATTTCCATGAATCAAGCAGCCGCGCCAATCACGTCTGAAAAATTGCCTGTGGACCCGATCACCTTGGAGGTGATCCGCCACGGCATCATCTCGATCTGCGATCAGATCGACGCCAACATGACACGCACGGCTTTCAGCCCGTATATTTACGAGTACAAAGATTACGCCGTCGGTTTTGTCGGCGCGGCGGGCGAACTGCTCGCGCAATCCACCGGCGGCATGCCGGTGTTCGTCGCCGACTCGGTGGGCGCGGCGGTGAAAGACGGTTTGGCGGTTTACGGCCGTGAACATCTTAACAAAGGCGATGTCATCGTCTGCAACCACGCGGCGATCCAAGGCCAGCATTTGAACAACACCGTCATGTACACGCCGGTGCTGGCCGGACCAACAGGCGATGAGTTGATCGGCTTTTTCGCGGTCAATTGCCACTGGATCGACATCGGCGGCTCGGCGATCGGCTCGGTGTCGTATAGTTCCACCGACATTTTCATGGAAGGCTTGCAGCTGCGCTCGATCAAGCTCTGGTCCAAGGGCGAACCCATCGAAGAAGTTTACCGGATCATCGAGAACAACACGCGTTTTCCACTGGAACTGCTGGGCGACATCGAAGCGCAGCTGGGCGGCTGTTTTTTAGGCCGCGATCTTACTCAACTGATGGCCGACAAGTACAGCCCAAAAGTATTTCTCGGCACACTCGATGCGATTCTCGACCAGTGCGAAGCGGCGACACGGGAAAAAATTCGCGCCATTCCAGACGGCGTTTACCGGCATGAAGCGTTTCTCGATAACGACGGGGTGCGCGATGAGAAGATTCCGATTCGCGTCAAAGTGATTGTCGCCGGCGACGAGCTGACGGTCGATTTCAGTGAAATGTCGCCACAAGTCAAAGGTTGCATCAATTCCGGTTTTTACGGCGGCGGGCGCACCTGCGTGCGCGTCGCGTTCAAATATTTAATTGCCACCGACGAGCCGGCCAACGAGGGAACGTTCCGGCCGGTGAATATGATCCTGCCCGAAGGCAAGTTGATCAGCGCCGAGGCGACGGCGGCGATGGGTTTATACAGCATTCCATTCCCAACCGTGATCGATTGCATCATCAAGGCACTGGAACCGGCGTTGCCCAAGCGCGTCACTGGCGCGCACTTCGGGACTTTTTCATCATTGAGCTTCGCCGGCAAACGGCAGGACACCGGCGCGGTGTTCAAGGCCAACGACAGCGGCCACGGCGGCTGGGGCGCCTGCGCGACGCACGACGGCGCCGGGCCGTTTCGCACCATGGCCCACGGCGACACCCGATTGATCCCCATCGAGCTACAAGAGTCGATGTATCCGTTTCGTGTTGAAGAGTTCCGCTTACGCCAAGATTCCGGCGGCGCGGGAAAATGGCGCGGCGGTTTGGGCTTCGACAAGCAATATGTTCTGCTCGCGCCCTGCGAGCTGTGGGCTAACTTCGACCGCATCGGTTGTCCGCCCTGGGGCGTGCAAGGCGCGAAGCAGGCGAAGTCGGGCCAGGTTTTAATCTTCAAGAACGGCGCAAGTGAACCTGAGCTGCTTTACAAGGCCGAGAATCGTCCATTGCAGGCCGGCGACCGCGTGCACATGTCAACGGGGGGTGGCGGCGGCTACGGCGATCCGCGCGAGCGGCCGGTGGAAATGGTCGCGCGCGATGTGATTCGCGGCTTCGTTTCAGTCGACAGCGCGCGCGACGATTACGGCGTCGTGATCGATCGAAGCGGGAAGGCGCGGCGGGTTTAGAGTCTTAATTCAGGCATGACCGTGAAAGTGTTTTCACCACGAAGGGCACGAAGGTTTTCGTAGGGTGCGCTTCGCGCACCGGACGGTCTCGGAATGTCTCGCGCAAAGAACGCTAAGGGCGCAAAGAAAATTCGGAATTGTAGCAACTGTTTTAAACCCGCCCTCCGACTATCCGAGCGCCGGACAATACGGACCGAATTTGATTTCACGGGTTTCGGGTTGAACTCGGAACTTGAGACCCGCAACCCGCAACTGGAGTTATTCATGTCCTACGCCATCGCCGTCGACATCGGCGGTACGTTTACCGATCTCGTCGCTTTCGATCACGCGACGCAAAAAGTTGTCTATGCCAAAAGCCCGACGACCTACGACAATCTGGTCGAGGGGATTCTCGACTGCTTTAACAAGGCCAAGATCAAGCCGGCCGAGGCTTCGCTGGTTAACCACGGCACGACGCTGGTGATCAATTCCTTAATCCAGCGCAAGGGCGCCAGGACCGCGCTGGTCACAAGCAAAGGCTTTCGCGACATTCTGGAAATCGCCCGCGGCAACCGCCCCGATCCTTTCGATCTGCATTATCAGCGCGACGAGCCGCTGATTCCGCGCGAGCTGCGCTTAGAAATACCAGAACGCATGGGCAGCAAAGGCGAAGTGGTCACGCCTCTCGATATCCCGGCATTGGAAAAAATCGCCGGCGAGATCAAAAAACTCGGCGCCGAGTCGGTGGCGATCTTTTTTATGAACTCTTACATCAATTCGGCGCACGAAGAAGCGGCTGCCGAGATTTTACGAGAACTCTTGCCCGATACCTACGTCACCTTTAGCACCGAGCTGACGCGCGAGTGGTATGAGTACGAACGTTGCTCGACGGTGGCGGCCAATGCTTACATCGGGCCACAGGTGAGCACCTACATTCGCCGCTTGGACAGCGATTTTAAGCAGCAGGGATTTGGCGGCTCGCTGTTCATGATGGGCTCCAACGGCGGACTGCTCTCGACCGATCGCACTTGCCGCCAGCCGATTGGCCTTGTCGAATCAGGCCCCATTGGCGGCTGCATTGGGGCCAGCGCCTACGCGGAAAAACTTGGCTTCAAAAACCTCGTCGCCTTTGATATGGGCGGCACCACGGCGAAGTGCGCGCTGGTGGAGAACGGTCGCTTCTCAGTCAATTCGCTCTACTACGCCAACGGCTACGTCAAAGGTTTTCCGATCAAATCAGCCGTCATCGACATCGTTGAAGTGGGCTCCGGCGGCGGTTCGATCGCCTGGCTCGATTCGCAGAAACGTTTACACGTCGGACCGCAGAGCGCGGGTTCGACACCAGGACCTGTTTGCTACGGTCGTGGCGGCACTGAGCCGACGGTGACCGATGCGAATTTGGTTCTTGGCCGTCTCAATCCAGCCAACTTTCTTGGCGGCGAGATGCAGCTTGACGTGAGCGCGGCGGAGCGCGCCATCGCCGAGCGCATCGCCACTCCGCTCGGATACGCGGGTGAAAGCGGCATGGTTCAGATGGCCGATGGGATCATTTCGATCGCCACCGTGATCATGGCGGGCGCGATTCGCAAAGTTTCCGTTGAGCATGGCCTCGATCCGCGTGACTTTATTCTTTTCAGTTACGGCGGCGGCGGGCCGCTGCATTCCTCTGCGCTGGCCCATGAGCTGTCCATCCCGACCGTCGTCATTCCCCCCGAGCCGGGAAACTTTTCCGCCATCGGCATGCTTTTGGCTGACGCGCGCATCGATACTTCGAAGACGTTCGTCGGCATTCTCGACGACAAGTCGGTGCCGAACATGGCCGAGACTTTCGCCACGCTGGAGCATGACGCTCAGGCGGCGCTCGCCAGCGAGTTCGGCACGAGTGAGGTGTTTTTCGAACGCCACGCCGAGATGCGTTATCGCGGCCAACGCCACAACATCAAAGTTCCGGTGTCTGGATTGCAAGATCAAGAAGCGATTCGCGGCGCCTTCGAGCGCGACTACAAGCGGCGCTACGGCCATGCCGACGCCAAGGCGCCGGCGGAGTTTCAAGCGTTGCATCTTTCCGCATTCGCGCGCTTGAAGCAGCCCGACATCGCGCGCCTGCCGCGCGCGGCGACGCCCGCGGAAACCGCCCAGACGCGGAGAGTCTACATCGGCAACGTCGGCGGCTGGCTGGACGCGAAGATTTACCACCGCGACGCGTTGGAACCGGGATTCGCTGCAGCGGGGCCAGCGGTGATTGAGGAATACGGCTCGACGACCTTGATTCGGCCAGGTGATAGGTTTGAGATCGGTGCGCTGAGGGAGATCAGGATTCATTGCTCGGCGAAATAGTTCGCGGTCTCTACTGAAGAATCCTTGACCGCTGACTGATGGGGTTTAGTTTTTCGAAAAGAAGCGCACTCCTTTTCGTCATTCCCGCCCTTCGACGGGGCTCAGGATAAATTCCAACGGGAATCCAGGTTCTATCGTCACCTGGATACCGTTTTCCAACGGTATGACGGACGTTGTCCGTCACCTGGATACCGGTTTGCATCGGCGCGAGGGTAATCACCCCCAACTCTCCCCCGTCAAGGGGGAGAGAATTGGACGACGCAGAGAATTAGCTCTGCTTCCATAAGTGTTCTGTTGCCGCGGTTACTGATGAACCCGAGGTAAATTAACTAGAGCTTGACGCTTGCCACGTTCACGTACTAATTACCGTTCAAG
>JAERMN010000259.1 GCA_016844625.1 Deltaproteobacteria bacterium | reverse complement strand
ACTTTCATGCTGCCTCCTTAAAAGTGCAAAAAATTTTTCTACTCATGCCACAGTTCGAAAGCCATTCCAACCGAGCGGCGGCAAAGATAGTGGTTCGCGCAGTGATAAAAAGAAAGGGCGGGTTTCAAACCCGCCCCGACAATTCCGATTCTTTTTTTGCGCCCTTTGCGCTTTTTGCGGTTAATACTTCGACTCCGAATCTCGTCCTACTTTGTGACCTTTGTGACCTTTGTGGTTAAATCCTCTTCTTACTTGAACTGCGGCATGACTTTCTCGGCGAATAGGCGAATGCTCTTCAGCGCCATCTCTTGCGGCATGCCGCCAAAGTGAAACGTTCCCGAGATTGTCGTGAGCCCGTTCGGTTCGCTCCATTTGCGAATCGTGTCAGCGACCCGCTCGGGATCGCCGGCGAGCACGAAGCCTTCTCTGATCTGCGTCTCGGCTTCGCGCTGGATGAGCAATCCCACTTCTTTGCGATCCAAATCTGCTTTCGTGTGAACGTCGAGATAGTTATCCAAATAGGGCGCCGCTTCTTCTATGGCTTTCTCCAAACTGCTCGACACGTAAATGTGAAACTTGCCCAGAATATCCATTTTGCCGGCATCGCGCCCCGCCTTGGCCAAGTTATCGCGATAAATTTTAATAAACGCCGGTAACGCGCCCGGATCACGATAGAGATAGGGCAGAGTCATCAAATGAAAACCGTTTTCGCCGGCCCAACGAAACGAATCCTCGGTGCGCGCGCAACCGACCCAAAAGCGTGGATGGGGCCGCTGCACAGGCTTGGGATAGACCGGCACGTTTTCATAATTGAAAAACTCGCCTTTGAAATTAACCGGCTTATCGGACCAGGCTTGCAGCATGACCTCGACGCCTTCGTACATGCGCCCGGTCGCTTCCTTTTTTTTTGTACTCGTGCGCCTCGCTGCCCTTGCCGACGCCGAAATCCAATCGCCCATTAGAAATCACATCGACCATGGCATAGGACTCGGCGATGTCGATGGGGTTATGCAGCGGTAAAACATTGATGGCCACACCGAGGCGAATCTGCTTGGTCGTGCGCGCGATCGCCGACATGAACGTCGGCGGGTGCGGCAGATCGCCGCCGTAATGGGCGAAGTGATGTTCGGTCACCCAGATGTGATCGTATTGCAGCCGGTCCATTTCCTCCATCTGAGAAAACATCTTGTGGTAAAACTCCGTCACCGACCCGTCGAGATCGGGAACGTAAGTCGGTAAATAATGCGAACCAAATTTCATTGCGCTCATTGCGATCGAAACCTCCGAAAATTGTCCTTAAACATATGGGTTCAGGCTTTCCTGTGAAGCACGGTTCGGAGATTGCACCGCCGAGGCGCCCTTCGATGTCGCTCAGGACAGGCTCCGGGCGCGGAGTAAAGAGTTTTTGATCAAGAAATACTCCGAACTCTGTGAACTCTGTGCCTCTGTGGTGAATTCTTCTTAACGGGAAACCCGGAATAACCAAACATATAGGGTGCTCGGCGGGAAGAAGTCAACGGGATGACGGCCAACGACAACTCAAGAATTAATGAACAGCGCCGCAGCAAGCTGCGCGGTATCAGGCGATGAGATTTGTCTTAATGACGTCACCCCCGAAGGTTTTTATCGTGGTTCGGCTGTGCTCACCATGGTTCGACCCAGAGGCTCTCGACGGGCGACCCTGAGCCACGTCGAATGGGTCGGCGGTCCAGTTCCGGATTCGCCTGGATTCCCGCTTAAAGCATGCGGGAATGACGGACTTCGCATAGGCAATCAACATAACGCAGCAATCTGCGGGGAATCGACACACAGAGATTGAATCGATAACCGAGCCTATTTTATCCCCAACTCTTTGTTGATCTCCCGCTGCAAGCTAAAATCGAAAACCTGCGCCACCGGCACCGGCTGCGCCAGACCGAGGATCTGCGCGTCCAGGGCGAGATATTCCTTGATTTCGTCGTCGGAAGGAATCCCGCTGCCCGTGAACGCCGCCTTCGAGGCGCGGTAACTATCGTTGGCGATCTTGTAGTCGGACTTCCAGATATTCGCGAGCAGCTCGCTCGCCTCTTTTTCTCGCTCGAGAAAATATTTGTTCGCCTGTGAGCGTGCGCGCAGGAAGCGCTTTAAAAACTCCGGTTTCTCCTGGAGCATTTTAACGTTCACTGCCGCGCCGTTTTGGATGCTGGCGAACTTGTCGGTCGAGGTTTCGAGAATGTTCATGTTAAATTTCGCTTTGGCGATCTGCGCGTAGGGCGGGCTGATGGCGGCCACTTGAATTGAATTAGTCGTCAGCGCCTGAAGCTGCACCGATTCTTCGCCGACTTGGATCGCAGTCAATTCCTTATCGGCGTTGAGGCCGTGCAACGCAAACATTCGCTTCGCCGTCGTATGCTGGCTGCCGCCAAAGGTGACGATGCCGAGCGTCTTGCCCTTGAGATCCTTGACGCTTTTGAATTCGGGGCGCGCCACTAGAAAAAATAACGGCCGGCGCAGCGTCACGGAAATCACTTTAAGCGGCGTGCCGCGCTGGATCGAGCGGATCGCGCTGCCGATGGAGCCGAGCACGTCGATATCGCCGGAGATACCCGCGGTGATCGCCAGATTGGCCGATACACGAATCAGCTCCGCGTTGAGATTCTGCTGCTGAAAGTATTTTAGGTCGCGCGCAATGAACAGATCGATCGACGTCATCCCGCCGCTGGAATAACTGATGCGAATCCGCTCCGGCGCGCTCTGAGCAAACACACTCCCGGTCGCCAGAAGAATTATCGACAAGACAAAAAGTTTCAAAACGGTTCGTTGCATGCATCCTCGCCTTCGTTTTGCGCACTTTGCGGTCAAAAATCTGAATCCTCTACTTTGTATTACGATGGATAAGAATTTGCGTCGCCCGGCGCGCACTTTGTGACCACGCGACCACGATCCACCACCCCAGGGCGTATCATGATACGCCTCTACAATCGGAATTCCTCTCAGATTTTTTTTGCGCCCTTTGCACTGCTATCCAAAAACTAACACCAACAGGTTTGTCCTAGCGTGGCGCTTAAATATTCCGGAAATTGCATATCCTCGGCTCCGAATATTCCTCCCGCAAAGGCGCCAAGCACGCCAAGTTCAGAGGAAAAAGATGAAGTATCTTGAAAAAATGTTTTACCGTTATTTTCCGACCTTTGCGGCCTTGGCATCCCTTCGACGAAGTTTACCCCGAGCTTAGTCGAACGGGCTCAGGGCATGCTTTAAGGGAGATATTCCGGGACCGACCGGTGCGCGCAGCGCACCCTACGAAAACTTGCGAACTTTGCGTTCTTTGCGGCCAATTCTCTTATCTTCTTTGGTTGCGGCCCTGCTGTGCTGCGCTGCGCTCTTTGCGGCTAATTCTCCGAATCCGAATCTTATACTTTGTGGTCAATTCCACTCCGATTATTTTGCGCCGACCTTCTGATCGAGAAACGATTTCCATTCGCCCGCGACTTTGTCTTTTAACTCCCGGCTGGCGCCGCTCGATTTGGGGAACTTGTCGCGCCATTCGTACGGCCGCGTCGCGTCGATGATCGCCCGCGAGCTCAAGCCCTTGTCCGACACCGCAATGCGCGGGTCGAGCGGACCGCTCCAACAGCGGCGCAGAATTTCGATGGACTCCACCGGGTCGGAACGCGAACTGATCGCCCAGATCACTTCTTCGGAGTTGGTGATGTCGATATCCTCATCGACGACGATCACGTAACGGCCAAGATAGGCGCCGGAACGGCATTGGCTGGCGATCATCGCCGCTTGCCGCGCGTGACCGGGATAGCGCTGCTTGATTGCCAATACCGTCATGAAGCGACCGCCGGATGGATGCGCCCACACCGCTTGCACGTCGGGCACGCCGGCTTCGTCGAGCGCGTTCCAAATCAACGCAGAGCGCATCAGCGAAAAATGCAGGTTATCGCCGCTCGAAGGCTTGAGCAGAGGGAAGCCGCACATAATCGGATCGTTGCGGTGATAGACCGCCTTGACGCGAATCACCGGCACCGCGGGCTGATTGCTCGCATAGTAACCGGTCCATTCGCCGAACGGCCCTTCGGGCATAAAATCGTTAGGCAACACTTCGCCCTCGATGGCAATCTCAGAGTCGGCTGGGATTGGCAATCCGGTCAACGGGCCGTCGACGACATCGAGCGGCACACCGGTGATTCCGCCGGCGTAGGCATACTCATTGACACGGTTCGGCACGTCAGTGGAGGCAACCAGAAAATTGATCGGATGATGACCGAAAGAGACTGCGATCGGCAGCGCTTTTCCCTCGGCGTGATTCTTGTCGCGGTGAACGCGGCCATGCTTGCCCGGCGACATATGCAGTCCCATATGATCGCGGCCGTGGATCATAATCCGATACGTCCCGACATTCACCCAACCCTCTTCAGGATCGCGCGTAACGACCAGATCGTCGGTGCCGATGTAGCGACCGCCGTCGAGCTCATGCCAGCGCGGCACGGGAAATTTGAGCAGATCGATGTCGGCGCCCTTTTGCACGTTCTCGAAAAGCGGCGCGCTTTTGACTTTGCGCGGGTCAATAGGTTGGATCGTTTTCACCTGCCGGCGCCATTGCTGCACGAAATCGAACTCGCCGATCTTTGGATCCATGCCCATGGTCAGCGCCAGCCGCTGCAACGACGACAAAAGATTCACCGCAATGCGATAACCTTCCGGGTAGCCTTTGATCTTATCGAAGACGATCGCCGGGCGAACTTTCGAGCGCTCGTTGATGATCTCCGTCAGCGTCGACAATTCCAGATCCCAATCGGCGTTATTGACGGTTATCAATTGACCAAGCTTGTTTACGTCATCGAGCCAAGTGCGCAAGTCTGCCATAAGTTCCTTTCGCTCACTGCTGTGCAATGGTTCAAAACGTTCAAGCCGTTCAATCGCTGCGCTCCGTTCAAGCCCCCTCCTGAATCCTCCCCCGCGTCGCGGGGGAGGACAGAGGTGGGGGATTGAACGATTTGAACGGCTTGAACATTTTGAACGCTTTTTATTTTGCTCCCGGCGCCGGCACCGCCGGAATCTGCGCCGTGTGCAGCGAATTCTCCGGCTCCTCGCGGTAGTGGCCGAAGGCGCTGACGATCGGCGCGTCGTTGACAGAAAATAGCAGCGCCTCTTCGCTCTTCGAGCGATTGACATGCTCATGCCACGCCCAGTTGGGCACGGCGAAGCAATCGTTTTTCGTCCAGTCCATGGATTTCTCGCCGACGATGGTCGTCCCTTCGCCGCCGACTACGAAGTACACCGCGCTCGACGTATGGCGATGCTTCTTCGTGCGCTCGCCGGGGCGCAAGAGTTGAATCCAGCAACTGAGCGTCGCTAAGGTTGGCCCGCCGGTCATCGGATTAATATATTCCAGCGCCACACCGTCATAGGGGCTGCCGGGGCTTTCGGCCAAGGCGCGCAATTGCGGCTCGATATCTTGCCAGGCGTAGCGCAGCGGCAAGTTTTCTTTCTGAGAAGTTTCCCATGCCGGCCGCACCCAACCAGCGCGCTGCTGCAAATGCTCGCTGCGTTTTTCCCGCACCGCCTGCACTTTAGCGCCAGGATAAGGCTCGTAAAACGGCTGATTGAGGCCGAGCATGAACGGCACATCGAGCACGTCGACCCACATGGCGGTCTCGGCCGTCGGATTCTGATGATCGTGCCAAGTCCACTGCGGCGTGAGGATCAGGTCATTGACTTCCATCGGACACTTCTCGCCGTTGACGACGGTGAAAACTTTGCCGTCGCCTTTGACGACAAAACGGATCGCCGCCAAGGTGTGGCGGTGCGCCCAGGCGATCTCGCCGGCTTTGATCATTTGAATGCCCATGAGCATCGTGTGCGTCGTGCCACCCATGGGCAGAGCCGGATTGTTAAACAACAGGCTACGCCGCGCCGTGAAGCTCTCTTCGAGCACGTCGCAAGCTTCAGTTAATTTTTCGTTGACCATTTTCCACGGCCAGAGGAAAGCATCACCGCGGGGCCGCGGGCCGCCGATGCAGGCCGTGAGCAAGTCTTCGTAAACCCACTGGCCGGTCATATGTATCTCGGCCAGCTCCTGATTGAAACTCTCTAGCGATTTTTTAGTCTGTGGCTTCGCCATACCTAACTCCTTTAAATGGTCGCTCCGCTCCCCGTTCAAGCAGTTCAAGTCGTTCAAAACGTTCAAACCGTTTTTCGGACCGCTCCGTTGCCGAGCGTTAACTCATAGACGTTTTGAACGGCTTGAACGATTTAAACGTTTTGAACCACTGCGGCGCTTTAGGCCTTCGCCGCGGTTCTTCTAAGCCCTTCATAGTAAAACCCGTCGAAGTAAACCTGCCACGCCATCAT
>JAERMN010000258.1 GCA_016844625.1 Deltaproteobacteria bacterium | reverse complement strand
TCGATGTCATTGACCGGCACGGCAATGCAGGTTGTGTCACCATGTTCAGCGGCGATGGCCTCGCACAGGTCGGTTGTAAAGGTCGCAATGCCGCATTGGCGCGGCAAGTAGTTACCGATGAACGCAATGCGATTGATCGCGGAATGGTTAAAGCCCTGTTTCATGAAAGAGTCGCCTTGCCGGCGGTCGCGCCTGGGGTGCCGGATGATTTCTCGGCCCACAAACACAAAGAGGCGGCACCCTAGGGACCGCCTCTTCGAGACTCGGAAAATATTAGACCGAGTGTGTTCTATTTGGTCGTTGGGTCAATAATCGTTATTTGAACTATAGCAGACGGCTACCATAAAGATAGCCCCATCGATTCTTCCCATCGAAACTTGCGGGTAGCATCGTCCAGACCGCCGCGGATATAACTAGAGCTAGTCGACCGCTGCGTTTGCCAGCGCAGCAAGTCTGTCAATTTTTCTGCTCAGCTATTTTGCCATGCTCGACCTTAAGCCGTAGTTGGGCTTGATTGATCCAATAATCGGACTCTTTGTGCGCGTCGGGATCGTTGTAGCCAATAAAATATTGGCTCTCGATCGGATCGTCTTCCGTAACTCTGTCCACCGCCGTTGAGTTCCCAACGATCGTCAGGCGATTTGAATCCTGCACAACTCCTCTTACTTCGGTTCGCGGCACTTCATCCGCCCCAACGGTTTCGACCAGCGCCCAGCAGATAATCACCCGAGTGGAAATTTTTACTTGGCTATTTTTCGATCCCTGGCAATAGACCGCTTGCCAACCCGCCGGTGCTGAAACAATTTGCAGAATCTTCCACGTTTTAGTTGCCTTCATATTGCCTCTGCGGGAGTTAACCGGCTGATTTTAGTGACCACGATCGTTGCAGGGTAGAACATTTCATGGTGATTCCAAAGAGGGCGAGCACCCCGTGGGTCTCCGTGCATTCGGCGGCGGGGGAAATACTCCGCCAGCGAAGCGACTTTGATTTTGTTATGGCTCCGCTAACAGGCTCTTGAAAAACCACAACAGGCATCAGCACTCAGCATGAACGGAATTTTTTCGATTACTTCAAGCCCCGCTCCGTTCGTTCCTGCGCCAAACTCAGGACAGACTCTGAGAGTGTGTCGAAGGACTCCGAGCGGGTTTTTCAGCAGCCCGCTAGACCATTTTGATTGCGTCGGGAGTTGGCACCGGCTTTATCTGCGACCCGTGCGGGCTGCCTTTCGTGCGAGCGGATTTTTTTCAAGGAACTTTTGCGGGTTGTTTCTCCAAAGCAGTTTTTGCGGCTTGGTTTTGCTTTTTTTGCTTCTGCTTCTGGCTCTTCTCTTTATCTTTTTTGCTTTTATCTCCCATGGTAACGATCCTCTCGCACCGTTCAGCCAGCCGGCTCTAGGAGTGACAGTCAAAAACTCGGCCGCCCGTTCGGTCAGTTAGCTCGACAGCGCCGACTGATTTGGCACTCACGAGCGTTGCTAAGATTCCCGGTCCTGGCGCTACTTAGTGCTTTCCTTAAGCTGTTTGGCGCAGCCCTCGGCGATCTTGCTATCCGGTTTTTCTTCTCCAGGTAGCGTCGCCCAACCCTGCTCTTCTACGTATTTTTGCCCGTCCCAAGAATCCTTTGCCTTGAATTCTTTGAGCTTCTGTTCCTTCTTTGGATCATCGTTAACCCGCGCGAGACAAATTGGCGTAAAGCGCTTCGCGACGGCATTTTCGGCAATCTCCTTAGCCATGACCCCGGCCGTGCCGCCCGTCACCCAGCCGCCCCAATTGAATCCGACAATCGCGGCTAGGATCGCGCCTCCGACGGCGCTCCAGCACCCTAATTTAATCTTGTCCCAATCCATACGACACCTCCCTTAATGTAAATTTTTGACTTCGCGGAGTTAATGCCCCGCAACCATGACAAATCCAGTAGTCCGAGTAGCGCTGCGATAGCGAGCAGTCTGCACAGATATGGCAATAACTATGGCCGCAGGAATCACATTCGGCACTGCCGGGCGCGTCGGATGCGCGCATCGCTTTGGCCCATGCCAGTTTCGCCGAACCGGCTTCGATCAAAAAATAGCGCGTGTTGTCCGCGCCAAGATATTGCTGCGTCACCCGTTGAATGACCCGATCGCGCACATCAACCGCATAAAAAGCCATGCTACCTTCTTTCGTGTGAGCCAGACGAACGCGGCTATTCAATCGACTGAGTTGTTGCACCGCTATGTTAGACGGCCTCGATAGGAATTACTGTCTACTATTGAACACTTTAGAAAAAATCCCGGCGCGCGCGAAAAGCGGGTCACTCGCTAGGTTGAGCTGAGGCGATTGTCTATGCGGTCACAGGCGAATCGACGCATATAGTCTTCCGCCTCTAGCTTGGTCGTGAAACTACGCTGGCTGGCGAATGAAAAATTATGCCCATCAGCGTAATCGATATGGCCTTTCCAGGTCCAACAATAAGTTTCCGGATCTCTCCGCAGCATGGCGACAAAGGTTTGATTACGGTGCGAATCAGTTATTTTGTACCTTTGCCGCTCTTCAGCATTCGTTTTCATGTCTACAACCCTAATAGTTCCGGAACCCAGTAGCAAATAGAAAATACCCGGTCTCTAGCGGAATCGGCTCCAAGTCTAATCACCGACGCTGACGAACAAGCCGCGATCTTTGGCGATCGAGCCCGCTGGGCTGGCGCGAATCTATCGATCGATGAGACTCGCGTGGGCCAAATGCATCGCTGTGTTGTCATTTGTTGTTGACCACGCTGATTTCGGCGTGGAACCGTTAAATCGGGTTCCCAAAGGGGGCGAGCATCCCCTTTGCGATATTTTAATAGGCGCCGGGGTCAATACCCCGGCCGCGAAGTGGCTTCGCTGATTAGCCGACGCTTTGATGGATTCTCGCTTTCGACGGAGAAGCTTGCCGCTCGATTGGACGTTCAAGGGCCGACCGCGAGCGAACATTGTTCTTGCCTTCGTCGGTCGCTTCTGGGAAAACCGACTGAGGATCACAGCAGATCGAGGCACTTCACTGCAACGGCTCCGCCCACTTTTCTCGCAATCTTTCTACGGCTGGCGCATGGTCGCGCTGGTTTCCGCTCTGCGCGTGCTCGGCGGCGGGTTGCATAACTACGGCTTCACGGTTTTTTTTCTACCGCTCAGCCAAGACCTCGGTCTTAGCCGCGCCGCGACTTCTTTGGCCTTCTCCCTAGCGCGCGTTGAAGGCGCTATCGAAGGGCCGTTCGTGGGATATTTCATCGATCGCTTCGGGCCGCGGCCGATGATTCTGGTCGCGACCATTCTGACCGGTGCGGGCTACATCCTGTTCGCCTGGGTCGATAGCTACACAAATTTTCTGATCGTTTACCTAGGCATCATTTCGCTGTCGTTTACTCCGGGTTTCGTCCACGCGGCGATGGCGGTGGGAAACACTTGGTTTATCCGCTACCGAGCGCGGGCCATGACCGTGATCAGCTCCGCCGTGCCGATCGGCGGCACTTTGCTCACGCCGCTGCTGGCGCTCGCGGTGCAAGCCTGGGGCTGGCGCTCGGGTGCGATCCTGGCCGGAACGCTATTTCTGCTCATCGGCATACCGATTGGAATGGGCGTGCGTCATTCGCCAGAAAGTATGGGGCTGTTGCCTGACGGCGATGCGCCCACGCCCGCCGCGCCCGGCAATGCCGCCGCAAGCGATCGCGGCGATGGCACCTCCGCCGTTTCGGACCCGACGTTGCGCCAGGCGATGAAGACGTGGGTTTTCTGGCTATTCGTGATCAGCATGACCGTGCGTGTTGGCGCTTACAGCACGATCAGCGTGCACTTCGTGCCGATCATGGTGTGGAAAGGCTTGACTCAGGAACACGCCGCGGTTCTGCTGGGCGGCTTCGCTTTTTTAAATTGGGCCGCCCACTACGTCATTGGGCCGCTGGCGGATGCGATGAATCGACCCAAGTTACTAACGGCGTGCATGATCGCCGCTGGCGCCTCGATGTTGCTGCTCATTTGGGGCGACGGAGTCTGGCCGCTGTGGCTTTTCACTATACTCTTCACCGCCATCGACGCGTCATTTCCCGTGGTCTGGGCAACCATCGGCGACTTTTTCGGCCGCAAGAATTTCGCGACGATTCGCGGCACCATGTCGTTCTTCTACACCTGGGGCAGCGTCGTCGGCCCGGTGATCGCCGGCGCGGTCTACGACCGCAGCCAAAGTTATGTTGCGACCTTGTGGGGAATCTGCGCGGCCATGCTGCTTGGCGCCTTTCTCACGGCGCTCCTGATCAAACCATGGAACGCGGTCAAACCGCTGGGTCGATGATCGAGGATAGAAAATCGAGGATGAAAAATCGCAGATCGCCAATCTAAGGATCGCGATCCTCCGATTCGACTCCAAAAGACGTCAGTTGGGTTACGCTGCGCTAACCCGACCTACTGGCTGAAAGGAAGGTCAAGGATCGAAGATGGAGGATGGAGGATCGATGAACGAGAATTGAATTTCGCCATCCTCGATCTTCTATCCTCCATCCGTGACCCTTTCCCCTCATCCCCTCGTCTTCGACAAACGCGGATCGAGCGCATCGCGCAGCGCGTCGCCGAGCAGGTTAAAGCTCATCAGCGCGAAAAAGATAAACAATCCCGGCAAGAAAACTTGCAGCGGCGCGATGAAAATATTGGTCGCGGCATTGGTCAGTAAATTGCCCCAGCTCGGCGTCGGCGGCTGAATGCCGAGACCGAGAAAGCTGAGCGTGGTTTCGGCGCGGATCGCCGCACCCGCATCGAGCGTCGCGGCGACGATCAGCGGCGCGAGGGAATTCGGCAGCAGATGGCGCAGCATGACGCGCCAGCGCGACGCGCCCAGGCACTGCGCCGCGAGGACAAACTCCTGCTCGCGAAACGACAGCACGGCACTCCGTGCCAGACGCGCGGCATTGGTCCATTCCAGCGCCACGAGAATGATGATGATGTTGAGCAAGCCCGGCCCGGCGAGCTTCGAGAGAACCAGCAGCAAAACAATGCGTGGAATCGTGTAGATCGTGTCAACCAAACGCATCAGCGCGTTGTCCAAGAAGCCGCCGACGTAACCGGCAAGAATGCCGATCAGCCCGCCAAAAATTACCGTACTCAGGCCAACGATCAAGCCGACAGCGAGCGACACGCGCCCGCCGTGCATGATGCGCACCCAGGTATCTCGTCCCAACTCATCGGTGCCGAGCCAATGCTGGGCCGATGGCATATGCATACGTTCCGACAGCGAAATTTGATCGAGCTCGTAGGGCGCCATATACGGTCCGGCGATGACGAGAAAAAGCAGGAACATGAAAAAAAAGAAACCGACGTAGGCTACTCGATGTTGCTTAAACCGCCGCCACACCACGCGCCAATAGCTCGGGTGCCGATCGACCGGGTGGACCAGAATCGCTTGACTGTCGGTGAGGCTGGGAGCTTGGTCTGCCATT
>JAERMN010000257.1 GCA_016844625.1 Deltaproteobacteria bacterium | reverse complement strand
TTGAAAAGGAAGTTGTCGACCGGCCGGCGCTGCAGGCGATTCTAAAAGTGCGGAGCATCGACAGTTTGAAAGACAAAAAGCGCGCCGCCGACGCGCCCGCGAGCGAAAGCCATCAGACCAATGCTGAGCGGGAATAGCCATTTGCGGTTGACCACGCTGCTTGCAGCGTGGAACCTTATTATCGGGTTTCCAAAGGGGGTGAGCATCCCCTTTGCGATATTTTAATCAGCGGCGGGGTCAATACCCGGCCCGCGAAATGACTTCGTTTATTTGGGAAATGCAATGGCGCGTTGAGCCGCGACGATTCAATCCGAACAGGAGAGCAAAATATGCAGCGCGAAACCAATCGCCCGGAAGAAAAATTCGACGAGCGCGCCAATGAAGATAGCTATTTTGCCGCGAAAGAATTTGACTTGATCGAAGAGCTGAAGACCGAGTTTCAAATACTGAAGCGGCCCGGCGCGAAGCGCGGATGATGAGTCGTCCAAAGTGTTCAGGAAAATTCGCGAAGTACCGGTTCATGGGATTCAGTCTAGATCGCTGTGAGATCTGCGAAGGGATATGGCTCGATAAAGGCGAGCTCGCCGGGATCTTGCGCCAGCAGGCGCGTGGACCGCTGGGAGCATTCCTCGATCGATGTTTTGCCAAGGATGAAACGGCGACGAAAAGTTAAGAGGAAAGCATCACAGCAGTGATCGCGAGATCATTTGTCAGGAAAGCGAACGAGCCGCGAGTCTTTCACCGGGAGAAAAACCACCCGGCGCTTCGGGCTCTAGAGCGAGCCGCAAGGCCTCGTCTGCCGTTTTCAAAAACTCAAAGCGGATCCCGTCGCGGCCCGCGGCGGAAATCTCTTCCAAGTCTCGTCGGTTTAACTCCGGCAGCAAGACGCAGGAAATCCCAGCTCTTTTTGCCGCTAGCATTTTTTCTTTAATCCCACCTACCGGTAGTACCAAGCCGCGCAGACTGATCTCGCCCGTCATGGCGATATCTTTGCTGATGTGCCGTCCAGTTAAAAGTGAAACGAGAGCGACGAAGAGCGTGATCCCAGCGCTGGGGCCGTCCTTTGGAATAGCGCCGGCGGGAATATGAATGTGCAAGTCGTTCTTTTTGAAGATATCGGGATCGACGCCGAGTGTGTCCGCGCGCGATTTGACCAGGCTCAACGCTGCCTGGGCGCTTTCTTTCATGACGTCGCCCAACTGGCCGGTTAAAATTAACTTGCCGTCTCCCGCCATCTTGGTCGCTTCGACAAACAAGATATCTCCGCCAAACGGCGTCCAGGCCAGGCCGGTAGCCACTCCGGGCAAGCTGGTGCGCAGCGCGATCTCGTTGAAGAATTTTTGCGGACCCAAGTACGGATGGAGAGATTCTTGATTGACGGTTGTCGTCTCTTTAAAACCATCCGCGACCCGCGTTGCTACACTGCGGCAGATCGCCCCCAACTCACGCTCGAGTTGACGAACGCCGGCTTCGCGGGTGTAGGAGCGAATAATTTCCCGAATCGCTTCGTCAGTAAAATTAATGTCAATGGCTTTGAGACCATTTTCGGAAATCTGTCGAGGAACCAGGTATCCTTTGGCAATTGCCAGTTTGTCTTCCTCGGCGTATCCCGGCAATTCTAATATCTCCATACGATCGCGCAGAGGACCCGGTACGGTATCGAGCACGTTCGCCGTGGCAATGAACAATACCTGAGTTAGATCGAAGGGCACTGCGAGGTAATGGTCTTGAAAGGTTGAATTTTGAGCGGGATCGAGGACCTCCAGCAAAGCAGCGGAAGGATTGCCATGAAAACTTGCGCTGAGCTTGTCGACCTCATCCAACATGAAGACAGGATTTCTACTGCCGGCTTTTCTGATCCCTTGAATAATATTACCCGGCAGCGCTCCCACATAGGTCCGTCGATGGCCGCGAATATCCGCCTCGTCATGAACGCCGCCAAGGCTCTGTCGCACGAATTTACGATTCATGGCCCGGGCGATACTTTGACCCAGGGAGGTCTTACCTACTCCCGGAGGACCGACTAAGCAGAGGATAGGGCTTTTCCCTTCCGGCATGAGTTTGCGAACGGCGAGAAATTCGATAATGCGCTTTTTCACTTTTTCGAGACCATAATGGTCGGCGTCGAGAATCTCGCGTGCCTTTGGCAGGTCGATCTCTTCCTGGGTGGAAATGCTCCAAGGCAGATCCACCAACCAGTCGAAGTATGTTCTCAACAACGAGTGTTCAGGCGCCATCTCAGGAATACGCTCCAGCCGCGCCAGCTCTTTAAGCGCTTCCTTCTCAACCTCGGGCGGCATCTTTGCGTCGTAAAGTTTTTTTCTGAGCTCTTCAACTTCAACGCCTTTGCCGTCTTCCTCACCTAGCTCTTTTTGAATCGCCTTCAATTGTTCGCGCAGGAAATATTGGCGCTGGGACCTATCCATGGACACCCTGGTTTCATCGCCAATTTTCTTGCTCAGTTCCAGCAATTCGATCTGACGCGCCAACTTTTCCGAAACCCTTTGGGCGCGTGCCTCCGGGTCAAGGATCGCGAGGATGTCTTGCTTCTCGGCGGTCGGCAGGTCCAAGGTGGAAGCGATCATATCGATTACGGATAAGGGATCTTCAATCCTTTCGATCATCGCTCTCAGCTCGTTCATGGGATCAGGGAATAATGACAATGCCCGAGCGGCTTCCTGACGCAGGTGTAAGATTCTCGCCTCAAATTCCTTCGTTTTAGGAATCGTTTCTTCCACCATTGTGACGCGCGCGATGAGGATGGGATCGGTCTCGATAAACTCGCCGATTTCGAAACGGCGGCGGCCTTGCACGATGACCTGGCGCCGACCGTCCGGTAAGGTAAACATCCGCAAGACATCCGCGGCGGTACCGACTCCGTACAGGTCTTCGGGCTGTGGCGAGTCTATATTGGGATCGCGTTGGCAGACAAATCCGATGGGCAGTTGTTGGCGAACAGTCTCTTCGACGGCTTGCAGCCTTGCCGGGCGGCCGACCATCAGTGGCATGACCATGGACGGATAGAGCACCCGGTTGCGCAGTGGTATGATGACCAATGCTCCCGCGGGAATATTGAGGTGCGGCTTAGTTTTAGGGGTTTCCGTCTCTTCAGCGTTCATGAATTTTTCCTTAGCTCGATGATGAGGAGGCCATCCTGGAAAGATATATTTCCTAGCAATAAAGGAATCTCGCCACCGACCAGGGTGACGCGCCGCTCAAAGCGGCCGAGCGGGATTTCCCATAGCTTTAGTTCCCCATCATGGCAGCATTTTGGCAGCGGCCGTTCCCCGGCGATGACCAAATCACCTCCCTCCAGCCGCACCTCGACCCGATCAACTGCAACTCCAGCCAGGGCCGAAATCACCCACAGGCTGTCCTCCGTCTCGACGACGTTAACGGGAGGTTCCCAGCTTGGCGATCTACCGTGCGACGCCCGATAACGCGCGTCGGCGGCGACTTGTAAAAAATTTCTATGGATCCGCTCGGCCTGTTGGAGCAGATCGTTAGCTCGCTGCCAGATTATAAAATCCCAATCGTGCGCTGCCATCGTATCGGAGCCTCCACGTCATTTAGGTAAAATGAGCTGATAGGAGCGGTAAGTAAATAAGCTAGGGATGGGATGGGCGATTGTCAAGCAAAGTGTTCCACCGGCCCGGGCGATAATTTCTTTTGAATTTCGTCCAATATTAGACAGAAACGCTTGCCGCACCGACGTAGGTTAAATCCGTGTCGCCGGAGGTAAGCCATGGCTGAGCACAATGCCGTGGTGGGAATCTACAACCCACCGACACCGTGACCAAGGCGATCATCAAAGAATTACGGATCTCAGGGTTCGCCATGAACAAACTTGCTATCGTGGGTAAGGGCTATCACACAGAGGGGCGCGTCACCGGCTATCACAATGCCGCCGACCGGATGAAAGTCTGGGGCGATTTGGAAAAAGTTTTGGGCCGGTTTATCGAGCTTGCTGATGGGCTCGGCTTTTTATTTTATTGCCGGCATCGGTCCCGTCATAATGTTTGGCCTACTGGTCAGTTGGATTGTTAGGGCGTTGGAAGGTGCCGTTATGGCTGGCGAGTGGAGTGCGTTGGGTGCCGGGCTGCAAAGCATTGGCATAGCGAAACACAGCATCATGGAGTGCGAGACGGCGCGCCAATATGACAAGTTAATGGTCATCGCTCAGGGCACCCCCGATGACATGGCCAAAGCCAAGAGTGTTCTCGAAAACCCCGGCGTGGCGCAAATCGCCCCGATCCTTCGAGGTGTTCTGGGCCAGCGCACGCGAACCGTCGCACGTCGCTTTCGAACGGTTCGAAATTAGGAGGACCAGATGCCCGGAACCAATATCACTACACACCGACGCCAGGCCCAATCACGCCAACTGATGTCCGCCCGCCGAGGCGCCTCATACGAGCGCACCGCCAGCGCCAGCGTGCTTCCTGAACAGTTCTTCGACAGTCGGGTCAAACTCGCCGCAGTGTGCCCGGAGACGGCGTTGATGTACGCTGTGCTCGAGGACGCTTTTCTCTGCTTTCATCAACACTTTGAGATGAATCCACGGTTTATTGAGCGCGCGCGGGAAGCTCAAGATTGGTTCATCAGCGATGACTCTCGCTGGCTGTTCTCCTTCGTGTCTGTCTGCGATGCCCTCGGGCTGGAACCGCACTACATTCGAAAAAAGCTTAAGCATTGGACCCCATCACATCTGGACATGGCGCCGGCAACGAGATAACGTTCTTGGTGCAGGTCAAGCGCCGCGGTTTCGTTAGCTAAGAATAAATAACCGACCAAGCCCCAGGGGAAAGTCGACTTTTGTGATCGGCATCGTGGGCTTCGAAAGGAGATACGATGGCGATTCAACAAACCCCTCATGCCGACCAGTTCAAACAACAATTGCGCGATTCGTTGCAGCGCGAGACGATCAATTCTCGCGCCGTCAAGATTGCCAGGCACCGCAACGTCTACACTACCGGTGATCACGACGAGACGATCTACTTCATCGAGAGCGGCCAGATCAAACTGCTGATGCTCTCTTCCGAAGGTAAAGAGTGTCTGTTGGCGATCCATAGCGGCGGCGATATTTTCGGTGAGATTGGTCTATCGGGTTTGGGCGCGCGTTTGGAAACCGCGACGGCGATGAAAGCAACGACCCTAAAACAAATCCCTTGCGCACAGTTTTTTGCGCGTTTGAGCCGCGACTCGCTGTTTGAGGGTTTCGTGCGCTACCTGGCGCTGCGCATTGCCGACCAACAGCAGGTCATCGCCAACCTGGTGACGGTGGATAGCGAGCAGCGATTGGGCCAGACGTTGTTACAGTTGGCCCGCACCATGGGCAAGAAAGACCCGCGTAGCATTCGCATCGAGCTGAAGATTACCCATGAAGAGCTCTCCGAGATGGTCGGCACGACGCGGCCCAGGATCAGCTTGTTTATGCAGCGGTTTCAT
>JAERMN010000256.1 GCA_016844625.1 Deltaproteobacteria bacterium | reverse complement strand
TCGATGCCAAGCTCGCGCGCCGAACCATGCGTCGAAGTGATGTGGTAGCCATCACCACCGAAATTCTCCGCGGCAGTTTTCCAATTGGCGTCGACCACCCAGCGGTGCGGCCCGCTCACTTCCGTGCCGCCTTCTCTGCGGTCCAGAAGAATGTCGAGATACCAAGCCATGTCGCCCAGGTAAGCGCGCAGCGCCGGTGCCTCGGCATCGAAAGTCGCGAAGATCAATCCCTTGTAGCTGTCGATCTGCGCGACCGGAATTAAACCCCACTGCGAGCGGTCGAGAGCGCCGAATGCGTCGGCCATCGGCACCAGCGCGAGCTTGCCGTCGGTCGTGTAAGACCAGCCGTGGTAAGAACACTGAAACAGTTTGGTGTTGCCGTGATCGGCGCGGCACACGCGATTGCCGCGATGGCGGCACATGTTTAAGTGCGCGCGCAATTGCCCGTTTAAGTCGCGCGCCAGAATCACCGGATCTTCGCCCATGTAGCGGGTGACGAAATCGCCGGGATTGGGAATCTCGCATTCGTGCCCAAGATAAAGCCAGCAGCGCGCAAAAATGCGCTCGCGTTCCAACTGGTAAATGTCCCGGTCGGCGAAAATCCTTCGATCGATGAGACCGCCTTCCGGGTCGACAAGTGATTTGATGTCCATTCCAACACCTCGCTCTGGCCGAAAGCGCCTGTCCGGTCATAATAACTATGGCGCCATTGTGTCAAGCGAGCGCCGATTTACCAAGCCAATTCACCAAAAATAATTGTGCAATACAGGCGACGCCAGTGCTATAAGCAAGTAAGAGAATTAGCCGCAAAGAACGCAAAGTTCACAAAAAGGAATCGGATTGGTAGGGGCGGGTTTTAAACCCGCCCTCCCGGCTAGTGCACGCCAAGCACAGAAACAAAGGAGACTGCCATGACTTCCCATGAAACGAATCTAAGTCGCCGGCAATTTCTTAGACATAGCGCCACGCTCGGCGTCGGCGCTTTGATCGCGCCCACCATTGAGCGCACAGCGCACGCCGCATCGAAAGAACGAGTCGTGATCTATCAAGGCGTGAGCCTGGACTCGCTCCATCCCTACGGCTACAGCGGCGGCGGCATCAACGGCATTTGGCTGCACATGATCGAGCCACTGATCGTGATGGATTACGGCCGCAAAGACTATGTCGGCGTGCTCGCCGAGTCATGGGAGTTCCAGGGGCGAAAGTGGGTATTTCAGCTCAAGAAAAACATCCGCTTTCACAACGGCGCGCCGTTCACGTCGAAAGACGTCGCCTATTCCATCGAGCGCATGAAAACCGACAAGCGCAGTCTTCAAGGCGGCGACATCGCCGAGTTGGAAGTCGAAACGCCCGATGACTTCACCGTCGTCTGCACCACCAAGCAGCCGCACGCGCTGCTGCTCGACCGGCTCGACACTCGCTACATCATCAGCAAAGCCGCCGCCGATAAATACAGTGACCAAGCCGATAACTACGCCATCGGCACCGGCCCCTATAAATTTGTCAGCTGGCAGCGCGGCGGCAATCTTGTGTTAACCCGCAACGATGACTACTGGGGCGCCAAGGCCGAGATCAAAGAAGTCATCTTGAAAGGCGTAAAAGAAGAAGCGGCGCGCGTCGCAGGCTTGCTATCCGGGCAGGCCGACGTGGTCAGCAACCTGCCGATCGAAGAACTCGACCGCGTCGCGAAACATCCGCGCACGCGAGTCGAAAAGGTTCCCGGCTTCCGCATGTATTTCTTGGCGATGAACGTCACCTTCAAGCCCTTTGACAATAAGCTGGTGCGCCATGCGATCAATCATGCCATCGATCCGGCGATCATGATGAAACACATCTTCGCCGGCAACGGCGAAGTGCTCAACGGCCCGGTGGCGTCTAACATGACTGGTTTCGATCCCACGATGAAGCGCTATCCGTACGATCCGAAAAAAGCGCGCGAGCTTCTCGCTAAGGCAGGTTATCCAAACGGACTGGAGCTGAAGCTTCATTTCTCGCCCGACCGCCATCTTAAAGGCAGAGAACTTTGCGAGGTTATCGCTAATCAGCTGGGAAAAGCCGGCGTCAAAATCGAATTGGTCGGCCAGGAGTACGCCGTCTACTGGGGCAAGGATGGCGTCAACGGCGGCAAGCTGCCTTTCTATTATGCCGGGCGCACGGCGTCCGACGCCGACACCTTCTACGATCAGTATTTTCACACCGGCGTCACCAAGCGCATCGGCTACAGCAACCCGGAAGTTGACAAGCTCATCGAAGAACAGCAGCGCTCCGCCGATCAGAAAAAGCGCGTGACCATCTTGCAACAAGCCGGGCGCATACTCATGGACGACGCGCCCTTCGTGCCGCTCTACACCTTGGCGGAAATTTACGGCGTGGCGCGCAATATCGTGTGGAAAGGCACTCCGGACAACCGCATCCTTGCGGCGGAGATGAAGACAAGGGGATGAGAGACTGGAGTGAAGGAGTACTGGAGTGTTGGAGTGATGGAGTGATGGGTCGGAAATCCGGAACCCACTACTCCAGTACTCCAACACTCCATCACCCCAATCCTCGTCACTCCATTATTCGATCAACCCAATCTTAAAAATTCCACGAGCAAAAATTCCTGGGGTCAGTCCTTTAACTTATACTGGGATAGTGTGCCGACGGTTAAATCTCGTCTTCGGCAATGGACCGTAAGTAAATGTCGAGGAACTGGCGTGGATTGACGATGGAGATTTGGCGGATGGACTTGGGGAAATGGCGTAGATTGCCGGTTACCAAATAGTTCGCTCATTCCAATATGATGTTGTCATCGTTTTTCCTCTCTCGCGCACCGAATCTCCGAGTCGATCGTTTCGTGGCTAATCTTTGAGGCACCCGACCGTCGAGCACTTGCCCTAATATTTCGCAAAACTGCCGGTTCTTTGAGGCGAAGAATGCTTCGAAGATAATCCTCGTAACCCAAAATTACCGCCGCGGCCTCGCCCTTCTTAGAGACCAGGAAGCGTTCATCATTCTTTTTCACCCGTTCCAGAATCGCGCCCAAACGATTTCGCGCAACCAAGACTGGGATGTTCTGCAATTTTGTCGCTGATTTCGGCATCGTTCCCCCGGAAACTTAACTTGAGAATTTCACGGCCAGCTCTTAAAGCGTAGCTGCACAGACGGCAAAACACACTGATGCGGTTTTTTCAGAGCAGAGCGCTACTCGGACTAGCGGAATGCCCCGATCCCCGGTGTTTTGACTTCGAGTTTGGCGAGGGAACCGCGTGGGGTGAGATACAACGTGCGGAAGTCCGGTCCGCCGAAAGCGAGGTTGCGAACCACGTCCGGCATCTTTACCGTACCGATAACCTCACCCGATGGAGCGATAACCCAGATGCCGCCGGAGCCGACGCAAAACACTCGACCTTTGGTGTCGACTTTCATGCCGTCGGGGACGCCGGGCGCCGCCGAGGACATATCGCAGAACACGCGGTTGTTGCTCAGGGTTCCGTCCGCGGCGACGTCGAACGCCCGGATGCGCCGGTGCGCACAAACCTCGCCGCGCTCTGCCTCTCCGAAGCAGCGCTCGTCGAGCCGGCTGATCGCGACGTAAAGTATCGACGCGTCCGGCGAGAACGCCAGCCCATTGGGATACTCACACTCGTCGGTAGCCAGGTGCACGCGCCCCGTCGGATCGATGCGAAATACGCCGGAAAAACCGATCTCCCGCAGCTCTGCTGGAACGCGCAGCCCGGGGTCGGTGAAAAAGATGCTGCCGTCGGAGCGGCACACCACGTCATTAGGCTTATTGAATCGTTTGCCTTGCCAACGCTCGGCAATGGCCGTGACGGTGCCATCTGCCTCCATCCGGGTAATGCGCCGGTGATCGGCGCCTTCGCACATGATGAGACGGCCCTGGCGATCCAAAGTGCAACCATTGCCCTCTCCGGTATTCTCCCGCACTACCGTTACCGACCCGTTCGGCTCCCAGCGCACCAGCCGGCTCCCCTCTAGATCCACAAAGGTCACATACCCTTGCGCATGCCAGAGAGGTCCTTCAGCGCGGCCCCAGCCAGTGGTGAGCAAGGTGGGCTCGGTGGATTCGAATATATCGGACAGACTTTCCGGCATCGTGGACCTCCGTGATTCCGGCCTTACTCATAACTTCTTGTCGCTGCGTGGGGGCGTAGGTATTTCTGAAGCGCGCGCCCGAAGGTCGCGCTGTGAATGCCATTTTCTTGGAAATTGTCGGTGAAATGCGGGAACGCCCATAGCGCCGCATCACGATAGATCTCTTCACCGGTCGCGTCGGCAAGCGCGAGAAAGAATGAAGCCGCGGCGCCGTTTTGTTCGATCAAGGTCAGACGCAGCTTGAGCGCAGCCGAATCCTGCGCGCGGATGTCGTAGAATCCGCCGGCGGGATTTTTGAGTTCCGTTATGATGAATTCCGCCAATTGGCGCGCGCGGTCTAAATACTTGACGTCTCCCGTCGCTTCGCGCGCGCGCATTAGCGCTATCCCCATCTGCGCTTGATCCTGGAGCAGGCCCGGCACATGCGCCGTCCCGTCGAAGTAGTGAAACATCCCGCTGCTATCGCCCCGGCAATTCTGCCAAAGAAACTCCAACGACGCGAGCGCGCGCTCGCGATAAGCCGGCTTGTTTAAAAGTTCCGCGGCGTCGAGATAGGCGCAGACCGCCAGCGCATTGGCGTCGCTGTAGAGGCAATCGTCGATGATCGAAAAAAATTCGCCGGCGCCGGCCGGCTTGGCGCCTTCGTAACGGAGAAAATCCTCACAGCCAAAAAAAGTGTTGGTCGCCGGATCGAACAGTTTGCCATCGAGATAGCCGATGATTTCTTGAGCCATCTCGGCGTACTCAGAAAGTCCGGTGAGACGATGGACGCGCAGGCAATTGGCCAGCAACCCAGCTTGTTCCGCGAGCAATTTTTCGCGGTGCGGCTTGCTCCAATCGGCGCCGGTGGTCGTGCGAAAGTAACCACCCTCCGCCATGTCGTGAATCGAACCTGCGCGCATGCGATCCAACGTCAGCCGGACATGTTCGAGAAACGCCGGCTCTTTAGTTTGCTCGTAGCGCGCCAGCAAAAACTCATTGGCGTCGGCCTGGATGAATTTCTGGCCGCTGCCGTAGCCGCCATGCTGGCGATCCGCCAAGGCCATGATCGAGTCGGTGATCTCAACCAACATCGACTGATAATTGCACGCACCGCGGGTGATCGCGACGGCTGCGGTTTCCCCATCAGTTGCTGCCAGGCGCTCGGCCGCGCTCTTTTGCTGATAAGCTAAGTAAACGTTCAGCAGCAACTCTTTGAAATCGTCGGAGGGGAGAAAGTTAGACGCCGCGATTCTCTCGGTCGGAAAGCGCTCCCTCATCCATGCGCTGACAGTAGCGGCACCAGAACGCCGAGAGAAAAAGCATGATCGGTTTGTCTTGAGCGCGGGCCGCCTGTAGGGCTTCAGCTTCCCATTCAAACCAGGGAATCAGATGGGCGAGATTGGGATTAGGTGAAAACCGATGCATAGAGTGCTCTATCGATCGCGCTTCAATGCCGATATCATCCGGCGGGGTTTAGAATCAACCCACCGTTTGGCCGTCTAATTGCCGTCTGTGGGCCAAAGCGAAAGTCGGTGCCGGTTCAATACCCTGCGCAACGTCAACAAAGTTTTTGCGATCCCGGTAACGGGGCGGCGGTTTTTCCCGCCGACCTGGGGCCACTTGA
>JAERMN010000255.1 GCA_016844625.1 Deltaproteobacteria bacterium | reverse complement strand
CGTCGACGGAAATTAGTTTTTCGCGCAGGAAGTCTTTAAAAAAACTATGCAGCTCATACTTGCGGTCGCCGAGATGGCGAATCAGGGGAAACTGGCTATCGCCGAGATCGGTAATCAATTGAGTCAGCCCGACGGTGCGAAATAGTCGATCGAAATTCTCTGCGTCAATAGCGCCGAGCAGTGAGGCGTGGCGGAAAAATTGCTGTTCGCCGGGCGCGCGCGCGCTGTAAAACTCCTCGGCGAGAGAATTAAAAGCTTCCCGTCCCGTCGAATATTGCCGGTCGACGTAGGAGAGCCGTTTGCTGAGAGTCGCGCAGAACTGGAGCAGCCAGGTTGGATGTTTATCGATCAGTTCATCCCAAGCTTCGCGGCTGAGCCGCCACAGCGTGGTCTCTTTCACCGTGTTGATGGTCGCCGAACGGGGCTCGCCGGAAAGCAGCGCCATCTCGCCGAACCAATCTTTGGCGCCAAGGATGGCGACGATCTCGGCGTTGCCCGCGCCGCTGTCGACGACCACTTGCACGGCGCCGGATTGAATTAGGTAAAAAGCATCTCCCTGATCGCCTTGTTTAACAATAGTCGCGCCCGCGCTGAAAGTGATCTCTTCCATCTTGCCCAGAACTTTGGCGATATCCTCGCGCGACAGCGCGGAGAAGATCAGGATGCTTCTGATGAGGCTGGCTTGCGGTTCCATCAGTCCAGTTAACTCGCAGGGCGATTAAGGCGTTGACCTAACGGTTGCTAATTTTTCTGACTTCACAAACGATCTATCGGTTGGTAAGGGGTTAAGAGCGAGGCGTGGTGGATGCCTCACCGTCCTCTTTGCTAACTAGCGGATGACCTTGTCGGCTTTTTGCAAAATTTCCTTCGGAAATTCTATGCCGATGTAGTTTGCCGTTCGGTAGTTGAGCGTCAGATCAAATTTAGACGCCCGCGCGATCGGTAACGATGCCGGCGAATTGCCCTTAATAATTTGGTCGATCAGGCGTCCGGCCAAGCGGCCCATTTCGAGATAGCTCGGGCCGTAGGCAGCGGTCGCGCCAGCGATCGCCCACGACTCTTCGTTAAACATCGTCGGCAACTTTTTTTGCCGCCCCGTGGCGAAGACGAATTTAGCCTCATTTTCAACCAAATCATCGGCGATCTGGAAAATCGCGGCATCGTTTTCACCTTGTAGGTTGCCGAGGGTTGTCTTTAGCTCGTCGGCGGACTTAATGCCGTACGCGCGGATAACCAAAGCCAATTGTTTCGCGGCGCTTTCAGCGTGCGCAAGATTGTTCCGCGAAGACTGGCTGTTGGCGTCGTAGAAGATGTAAACTTTGCGTAGCGCCGGCAAAATCTCTTTGAACAGCATCAACCGCTTCCCGGTGGTTTCCGCGGCGTAAGCTGCCACGCCGGTGACATTTCTTGCCGGATCGCTGGGATTTATCAATAGACCGGAGCGGACCGGATCGCCGCCGTGGACAAACACGATCGGTATGCCACGGGCAGCGGTGATTGCCGCCAGGGTCGCTCTGGTACCTGTGGTGAAGATCAAGTCAACTTTTTTCACTAGGAGCGCGCTCGCCGCGCTTGGCAACGCGCCGGGGTTTCCTTTGGCGTTGCGAGTTTCGAAGATAAAATTTTTGCGTTCTTGATAACCTTGCTGTTTCAGCATTGCGCCCACGCCTTTCATGGCCTGGGATTCAGCACGCTCCATATCGTGAAATAAGACGCCGATGCGGGTCACACGTGTTTGTGCCTCGGTTGACTCGCATGCCAGCAGCATAATCAGAAGCAAATAAATCTTCACGTCAAGCTCGCCAACAAATTAGTAACGGGTTTCTTCAACGTTTCACACCGGTAGCGAAAGCAGTGCGGCATTCTTTCCATGCCAATGAGACTCCAGTCCTATCCCCCGAACGCTTTGGCCCTACAAGCGAACTTCCAGGTTTTCGCGCGCGGTGAGGGTAGTGGGGAAAAGAGCCTTAGCGCACCGTTCAATCGCCCGCATGGCCTTGTCGTCATGCAGCGGCTCGTGATGAAACAGCACGAGCCGCTTGACGTTGGCTTTCTTGGCCACGGCGGCGGCCATTTCGATGGTGCTGTGGCCCCAGCCTTTTTTTGGTTTCGAAGTCGAAGAATACTCGCCATGCAGATACTGCGCATCGTGAATCAGCAGGTCGGCGCCGCGCGCGAATTCAATCACGTCGGGATAGCCGCCTTCCTGCTGTTCGATGTCGGTGGCGTAGACGACGCTTTTGCCTTGGTAGTTGACCCGGTAGAGCATCACGCCGAAGCGCGGGTGAGCCGGGCTCTTATGCGCGACGATCGTGAGCTCGCCGGAGCTGGGTTGAGCCGGCGCGGAATTCTTTTCGACAATGGGACGCTTGCCGGGCGCGCGAAAGCGAATCAGTTCTCCGCCGACCAGTGAGTGGATTTCTTTTTTTCCTTTGAGCTCATCGAACGATACCGGGAAGAGGTCGCTGTGGGTCAACTGTTGCAGGCTTCGGGTCAGCGCGCCGTGAGAGTTCCCCGGACCGTAAATAAACGAACGGGCGTCTGGCGTCAGCAGCGGTTCGAAGAAACAGAGTCCCATCACATGGTCGATATGAGTGTGGCTCAAGAACACGTAGGCCGCCGGACGCGCGCTTGCGCCATTACAAATCTCCTTGCCCAAGGGAATAATCCCGGTGCCAGCGTCGAAGATGAGACGTTGGCCGCCAGCAGTGATCTCGACGCAGGAAGTGTTGCCGCCAAAGTCGCGGCTGCTCGATGTGGTGGTCGGATAACTACCGCGCACGCCCCAAAAACGCACTTGGATAGATTTATCGACCTTCATGGCTTTGCGCTGCTTCATTGCTTAGGTGCGACAGTATACCGCAAACTTTTGATCTTGGGCAAATTTTCCGGTGACCTGTAGCACTCGAACACAAAGATTGACTCGCGCCAAGGCGCCAAGCACGCCAAGTTCGGAAGGGAAAGATAGATAATCTTACGAACGATCTTCACCATTTTTCTCCGACCTTTGCGTCCTTTGCGCCTTTGCGCGAGATATTCCAAGACTGACCGGTGCGCGAAGCGCACCCTACGAAAACCTTCGTGTCCTTCGTGCCTTTGTGGTGAAAACTATCCTTATCTTATTCGGTGGCGGCTTCGCCGCGCTAGGTCCTTCGTGGTGAAATATCCCATTCCTCCCTTAACGTGCTTTGCGTCCCTTCGACTTCGCTCAGGACATGCTTTGCGCGCGATAATCCAAATTTGGGTGCGGCGGTTACTTCGCCTTGACGATGTTAAACGCCACCACGGCGCGGTTGATGCCCTTGAGCTGGAGTTCGGGCAACGCTTCGGTTTCGAACAGCTCTTCGATTTTGGTCATGGTCTTTTGATCCGTCAGTATCTGTCCGCCGCGCGCTTCGGCGCATAGGCGCGCCGCCAGATTGGGCAGATTGCCCACTGTGCCATAATCCATTCTGCCTTCAAAGCCCACCGTGCCGAGGGTGGCGTAACCGGCGGCGAGACCGACGCCGAGGTCGAGATCGAAACCTTTTTTCAACCAAGCCGTGCGCAGCTCTTTGACCCGGTCGCGCATTTCGAGCGCCATTTCGACCGCTTTTTGCACATGATTCTCGCAGCGGATTGGGTCGTTGAAAATGACGACAATGCCATCGCCCATGAAGCGCTCCAACGTGGCCGCAAACTTGAAAATCAATTTACCCATCTCGGCGTGATAGTCGCGCAGAAAATCCATCACCTCTTCGGGCTCGGCGCTGTCGGAAAACGCGGTGAAGCCGCGTAGATCGAGAAACACGATGGTGATCTCGCGGCGGTGGGTTTTAAAAAGATTCTCTTCATCGGCCAAAATGGTTTCGGCGATCTGCGGCGAGAGATAGCGTTTGAGCCGGTTCATGCGCTCGAGCTCACTGACTTGCTGCTGCACTTTATCGGCCAATGTACGGTTCCACTCATCGAGCTGGTCGTGCAAGTCTTTGATTCGCAGCATCGCGCGCACCCGCGCCAGCAGCTCAAAAGAATCGAACGGCTTGGTGACGTAATCATCGGCGCCGGCGTCGAGGCCGGCGATCTTATCTTCCTGGCTCGCCTTAGCGGTCAAGAGAATCACCGGAATCGCTTTGTGTTTTTCGTTTGCTCGCAACTGCTTGACGACCTCCAAGCCGCTCATCTTAGGCATCATATAGTCGAGCAATATCAAGTCCGGAGCGAAGCTCTCGGTCTTCTCCAGCGCGTCGACGCCATCGACGGCGCGCTCGATGACATACTCGTATTCCATCAGCTCCTGCTCCAACAGATCGAGATTGAACGGCTCGTCGTCGACGATCAAGATTTTGTTTGGCATAAATCACCCTAAGATCCTTCGCATTCGCTCAGGACAAGTTTTAGATTTTCGTACGCGGGGCCGCTTTTGGATTTTCGATTGCCGAGCCCGAAAAATGTTTTTCATGGGTTGCCTCCCCTAATCGATAAGCGGCCCCGCTGACGGCAATCTAAAATCCAAAAGCGGCTTCAGCCGATGAAGCGCTTGATCTTTTGTATCAAAACTTCGTCGTCGATGGGTTTCGGCAGGTAGTCGTCGCAGCCGGCTTTACGCGCGTCGATCTCGTCGCCGACCATGGCGTGGGAAGTAACCGCGATGATCGGGATATCTTTGAGCGCGTCGTTCGCCTTGATCTTGCGCGTCGCCTCCCAGCCGTCCATCACCGGCATGCCCAAGTCCATCAGGATCAAATCGGGCTTGTGCTCTTCGGTCATGCGCACGCCGTCGCCGCCGTCGACGGCTTGCAAGATCGTGTAGTCTTCTTCCAAGAGCTGCACGAGTAAGTCACGGTTCCACTCGGTGTCATCGACGATCAGTATTGTCTTCTTAGGCATAGCGGTCACCTTTCTAGGTTTTGCGTTTATCCACTGTTACGTCGCTTAATTTTGGATTTTCGATTTTGGATTTTGGATTGTCGGACAACTCGTTTTGGATTTTGGATTCACGACCATTCGGAAAGGGCACCACCTCGGTTACTTCCGTTTCCGTAGAGTCTTGATCGATGCCACTATCATCGCAAGGATTTCGTTGGTTTCCCTCATGAGCGCGCTAACGCGAGTTTCGGGAATGATGCCGGCTTCGACGAGAAGTTCCATCCAGTAAACCGATTCGTCGGCTTCTTCCTCGACGATGGCGAGTTTTGAAAGGACATCGGCGGTCGATTTTCCACGACATGCCGAGCGGTAATTGGCTCCCACTGAAGTGCCAGAGCGAAGCAATTGTCGGCCAATAACGTCGGCAGTTCTCCGATTCGGAAGTTCTTCAACCAGCTCGATGATCTGTAGCGCCAGCTTTTTGGTTCGATCTTTGAAAGCCTTTTCATCCATAGTCCGTTTCTTCCCTGTGCAAATTGGGCAATCTAAAATTCAAAATGAGTAATGTGCCTGCTAATCAAAGATCCAAAATTCCCGTCCGCGTTCCCCCAATCCAAAAT
>JAERMN010000661.1:1318-3152 GCA_016844625.1 Deltaproteobacteria bacterium | reverse complement strand
AGTGACGTCGCTCGAAAGCGCGCCCTATCCGTCGCTGGAAGCGATTCAGAACGTCTTCGCGCTCGCGGTCAAGCGCGACCCGGAGATCAAGGAATACAATCCGTTGGCGCTTTGGGACCTGCACTACGTCAAAGAGATCGACGACAGCGGCTATATTCGGAAGCTGTACGCTTAGGCGGTGCAACACGGCGTGATGGAATTGTTTCTCGCGACCACGGGGACTTGGGAGTTTTCCTCCCAGTCCCCGTTTTTTTGACATCGTATTCCATGTGACGATTCCTGGGCTTGGTTGGCACCTTCATCCTTATGGGGTTTCCAAAGGGGTGAGCGTCGCATTTGCGATATTTTAATCAGCGGCGGGTTTAAAACCCCGCCCGCGAAGTGGTTAGGTTTGTTGCGCGCCTCGACGGTTCTCTGGACCCATGGCTCGAGACGCGATATGGAAGAGTCTAGCACGCGACATGGATGTTGCGTGGTGTAGAACAGGGAGGCGGCACGGCAACGTCAAAGTCAGTTTCACCGTAGTGAATTGATTTTCACAAGTCCCGTTTGTCCCAAAATCCCCCCTTCCCCCCTTTTCCAAGGGGATTGAGAGTCTCCCTTTGTAAAGGGAGATTTAGAGGGATTTTAATCCTGCTCGACTCGACTTTGACGAGACACTGAGGGAGGCTAGATGAGCACTATTGCCGAACCGATCAATCTTTTCGACTTCGAGGCGATCGCCAAGGAGCGTTTGCCCACAGAGGAATACGACTATATCGCCGGTGGGGCGACCGATGAGATCAGCGTCGATCGAAACCGGCGCGCTTACGCTTCGTGGGCTTTTCGCCCGCGTGTGCTCCGCAATGTGAGCGCGCTCGATCTTTCCACCACCGTGCTTGGCACCAAGGTCAATTTGCCGGTGTTGATCGCGCCCTGCGGCGGTCATAAAAAAGCCCACCCCGAGGGAGAGTTTGCCACTTTCCGCGCGGCGGCGGCGTCGGGCACTATATTCGCAGTCAGCGCCAATGCGAGCGCCGATTTCGCTGAGCTGGCCAAGGCGGCGAGCGGCCGGCTATGGCTCCAACTCTATCCGTTTCGCGACCGGGAAATAACTAAGGACTGGCTCAAGCGCGCTAAGGATTTAGGCTACGAAGCGATTTGCGTAACTTTGGATTCGCAATGGCCGCCCAAGCGCGAGCGCAATATCCGAAACAACTACGGTAATCGGCGCGGCGTCAATTTTTCGAATCGAGGCGCGGAGAATTCTCAGCGGCGCGGCGCCCACCCCGGCGGCGGAGATCCGGCAGCCACCTGGAAAGATTTGGAGTGGATCAAATCGATTGCCGGACTGCCGGTCGTAGCCAAGGGAATCATGACCGGCGAAGACGTCGAGCTTTGCACGGAAGCCGGCGCCGACGGCGTGATCGTCTCCAACCACGGTGGGCGGCATCTCGACAACACGCTGGCGACGGTGGAAGTTTTGTCTGAAGCCGTGGCGGCGGCGAAGGGCAAACTGGAAATCTATCTCGACGGCGGCATTCGCCGTGGCGCCGACGTGGTGAAAGCTATCGCCTTAGGCGCTAAAGCCGTTTTTATCGGACGACCGCTGTTTTGGGGGCTGGCGGTCGACGGTGAGAAAGGTGTGATCCGGGTCTTGGATATTCTCCGCGAAGAAATTGAAATCACCATGGCGAAATGCGGCCGGCCGACCGTCGCGAGTATCGATGCGACGACAATCGTAAAGGCGCCGCCGCTGTGAAAAATCGTCATCGTCGCTCGTGTTCGTGCTCGCAATCAAGTCAGAAGAATGACCGCTGAATGATATTCTATGTTAACCCCGCCTCTTGAGGCG
>JAERMN010000661.1:0-1306 GCA_016844625.1 Deltaproteobacteria bacterium | reverse complement strand
GTTTAATGGAGGACTAGCGCATGCGCTTTGGCACCTTTAGTTACAATCAGGCACGGCCGTGGGCGAGCGAACGGCAAGCGTTCGAAGAGCTGCTCGCGCAGATCGAGCTTACCGAACGCTTGGGCTTCGACGAAGCGTGGTTCGCTGAACACCATCATTCCGACTACGGTTTGTTGGCGTCGCCCAATTTAATCATCGCCGCGTTGGCGCGCCGCACCGAGCGGCTGCGCTTCGGCAACTTGGTCAACGCGTTGCCGCTTTACGATCCGATGCGCCTCGCCGAAGAGTGCGCCATATTGGATATTCTCACCGGCGGCCGGCTCAACGTCGGCCTCGGCCGCGGCGTGCCGAAGGACGACATGAAACACCGGCTCGACCGCGACACCGCGCAGGCGCGCTTCGAAGAAGGCATCGAAATTCTCATGCGCGCGTGGACCGGCGAGACGTTCAGTTTCTCCGGCAAGGCGTGGGGCTATGAAGAGATTTCCTGCCGGCCGCAACCGTTGCAAAAACCCCATCCGCCGATTTATTACGGTGCGACCTCGCCGGACAGCCCGGCGATGGTGGCGCGCAAGGGTTGGAATCTCGCGCTGTCGCGCCAGCCGCTGGCGAATTGCGCGAAAGCGATTTCAACCTATCGCGCCGAGCGCGCCAAGCATTCCAACCTGAGCGGCAAGGGCGATGCGATCATGGTGCGTGATATTTATGTCGCCGACACCGACGAGCAAGCGTGGCGGGAAGCCGTGCCGGAGCTCACACGATTTTGGCAGTTGGCGACGGAGAACTTTTGGCGCGGCGATACGGTCACGGGCGACGATTTGGCGAGACTTACCGAGCGTTACGTTTAATGGGGCACGTCGCTCATCGGCAGTCCGGAAACCGTGATTGAAAAAGCGCGCGCGATGATCGAGACGGCGAAACCGGACAGCTTGGTCGGCATGTTTTCCTTCGGCGGCTTGAAACACGAGCAGGTGATGCATTCTCTCGAGTTGTTTGGCAGCAAAGTCATGCCGGCCTTGGGGGCGTAGGAAGAAAGAACTAGCCGCAAAGAACTCAAAGGGCGCAAAAAAAGATTCACCACGAAGGCACGAAGGTTTTCGTAGGGTGCGCTTCGCGCACCGGTCAGTTTCAGAATATCGCTCGCAAAGACGCCAAGGCGCAAAGGTTTTAAGAAATAAATTCTCTTCCAAACTTGGCGTCTTTGCGCCTTGGCGGGAGGAATATCCGACTCCGAAAGTCTTCGATTCACGGGAGGTAGACAATCATGCCAACCATCGATTCCGATGCTCATGTGGTCGAGTCGGAA
>JAERMN010000254.1 GCA_016844625.1 Deltaproteobacteria bacterium | reverse complement strand
CCGCCGCCGCTCTATTCGTGCCGATTATTCCATCAGGCAGTTTCACCGTTGTGAGCTGGTTAATTGACGGCTTCGGTTTACTCGCGGCGATTGCGCTGGTGACTGTGGAATGGACGGCGCGGAGTAACGAAAAAGCGCTCAGTGCGAATGAATCGGTGCGCGCACCGCTTAGCTAAAGCGGTCAGATTCAGTCGAGCGGTATCTATCTCAAGGAAGACGGCACAGCGGGCATGGTGCAGGAATTGGAATTGCTGGCGTCGCGTTATCAATCAGTCAATTACTTTGCCACCGATCACTTCATGCCATCGCAGATCGGCGCGAATTGCTCCAGGTCGATGACGCCGTTCCTTTGATCGGCGGATTTGAATTCCGCGCCGAGAGTCAGTGGATCTTCATTCGCCTCACGGAGAAAGCCGACGATCATCTGTCCGGGCTGCGGTTTCTCTTCCACTTTGACGATGTAACGATAATCGCCGCGTAGGATCGCCAACCGGCGGATGCTGCACAAGAGAAAAAACGACGAGCCCACCGACGAACCGATTTTCTTGACATCGATTTGCAGTACCGAAGTGCGCGGCCGCCGGTCAATTTCTTTGACGACGATATCCATCCTGCCATCGCCCAAGCGCTTTGAATCGGATTCGAAAAGTTGACCCTGCGCCGGCGCGGCTACGAATAGCGCCAAGATGATGCAAGCAATGCGAAGGAGCTTGGCGATTCGGCACATGTTCGATTGTGTAGTCTTGGTTCAGGCGCTACTGCACGACAACGGCTTCGCCAAGATTGACGATGACCTCCCGAATATTAGCGGGCAATTCAAAGGGCTTCTCCAGGTCGATGCCGTTGGGATTGTTGCGGCCGCGCGTGTAGGTGGCGAGCATTTCCTGGACAAGCGATTTGGGTAGCGGGATGCCGTTCACATCCGCCGAGTGCAGTTTGAACTGCCCTTTACCCTCGCGGGCGATGAGATCGCCGCGCACTAAGACGGCAATTTTGCCGCCGAAGAAGTTTAACGGGCCGGCGTTGCTCCGTTTGCCGCGCTTGCGTTTGAATTCATCGACATCGACGACCACCCGTGCGGTGAGGCGGGAATTGCCCAGCAGTCTTACTTGCGGCTGGTTGATGCCGCTCGGAATTTTGTCTTTGAAGTTGACGGTGAGCGCGGTGTTCACTTCGGCTTCCGAGAATGAGGTGGTTTTGGCGGGCACGGGCGTTTTTTCGCCGTTGGCGATGACCGCGTCAATTTTCTCTTGGAGCTGATCGCGGCTTTCGATGGGCGGCTTGGAGGTCTCGACGCTACAGCTGGCTATTAGGAGAAGTAGCCACAGACCGCTGGTTGTGGCGATAGAGCGCTTCATACTTATGAAGATACGAACTCGCGCGCATGGCTGCAAGTGTGTATGAGTTCAACGGCAAGTCAAACGCCTCGCTAAGATCGAAAAAATTCTTCGCTTCGCTCGCAATGACACCTCGATCGACTTTAGTTAATTGGCGTAAGGTATTCTTTTCTGACAAAACCAATGGCGCTGCCGTCGGTGACTTTTACTTTGAGCCAGTCGCCTTTGGCCTCCAGCAAGTTCAGTTCGGTCTCAGCGTCTATTTCATGGACTCGTTGGGCGGCGAAGCGCGGTTGCTGCCGAAGCGTGACGGCTTGCGTCGTTTTAAAGACCGGCAGAGTTCGCGCCGGGCTAGGTTGAGCTTTCGCGTGTGTCACGACGACTTGGGAAACTTCCGGCGCTTTGGCAAGCACTGGAGCTGGTTCTGCAAATGAGAGTTTGGCCCTGACCGCGCCAGCCGGAGTTACGCGCGCGATCTGGGGTAGGGCAGCGGCTTTTTCTTTTCCGTCACCTACTCGCGTGCGCCGCTCCCACTGCACCACGGTGCTCGGGTCCATGCCTTTGGGAACGAAGAGCATGGGGATGGTAATTTCCACCGGATCAGCAGCGCCGGCGGGAAAGTTCCATTGGCGTATTTCGTTTAGTACGACCCGCATGAAATCGCTGCTTGACAGCTGCGACTTCACCGGCTCGATTCGCGCCACCTTGCCAGTGCCGTCGACGGTCAATTTGAGCAGCATGCTGCCGATCGCCTCTTGGTGCGGCGACATCCACCCCGCGTAGAGCTGGTGCAAGCCGGCGAGCTGTTCTACCGCCGCGGTCTCGAAACGTTCTTGCGCCGCCGCGGTAATATTCTTGCCGCGGATGGTCATGCCACTCGCGTCCACCGCGAGCACAGCGGCCTCGTTGGTCGAGGTTGTGCCCGAGAGGAAGTTCGAAAACGAGAATTGGAATCCCTGCGTTTGCTTGCTCGAGAGAGCGACGCCCACTGGCAAGGCGATGATCGCCAGCGCGGCCGTCGTTAGAAGTGTGCTTTTCACTGCGTTATGATTGGAAAAATTATGGCGTAATTTCTCCCGCCAAAGTCCGCGCCCTTGCGGTGTGACAACGGAATCCGCGCCGGCTCGATCGAAATGTGGCTGTGATGCCTGATAAGTTTGTTCCATGGCTGCCTCCTGAGGGCGGGAAAATTTTCCTCTTCTGCTCTCGGCTTTAGTCACCCCGACCGTACAAACATTGCCAAGTTTGTACCGAACATTGCCAAGTTTGTACCGGGCTGCTGATCCGATCGGCGGTTAATCGAGTGAATCGTTGTGAAACTAGATGACATTAACGGCCGCAAGATCGAATTGCCGGCACAATTGACAAACTTGCTATAGATTAACGAGCAACGGTCGTGCCAGTACGGCTGTGTTCAGCCCGAATTTCGCAGTTGAAAGTGACGTGAAGAGCGAGGCGCAAGCCTTCCGTCGCGACGGCAAAGCAGTTCTACCTCTAAGCGGCCCACGACCATGGGTGCAATCCGTGGATTCATCAAGCGCCATGCGACGGCTGGCTGAGACGTAAAAACGACTTTGAAACGTTACAGTTGGGTGCCTTCGCGACTCCAGGCTCACATCTCGCTCAACCGAGGTTTTGAATTCAACTGCGGAACTCGGGTTCAGCCACACCAAAGCTTGTCCGGGGATCGTGACGGTTAGTTAGTCTGCCGCGGTGAGGCCGACTAACAGGCAAACTCCGATTAGCAGTGCGGCGATCAGTATTTGGCGGCTGTCATTGTTCCCCATCAGTATCTGCCTCCAATGTTCCCAATAGAGCAGAGACTTTGAAAAATTGCACAAAAAACTTGCTGTCCGACCAGTCTGCTTTGGCAAAACCCTTGAGTTTCAACGAGATATCGGGACGGCGAGCTGGCGCGCGTTTTGCGAACACTCGGGGCGAGCGGCTATTGCGCAGCGCAATTCGAAATGGCTGGAGGGACGATGGTTTCTGATCTGGTATCTTACGGTTTGTTGGCGAGCATCTTCATCGTGAACGGACTACGCATGTTTATCGACAAGCCCAAAAAGGCGCTGGATGTGCCGCTGCCACCGTGGCATTTCTTGAAGCGACGCCAAGATTCTCGCGACGTGTCGACCGATTCTTAAACTACTACCACGCAGGTTGCGGTGTAGCCGTTGATATGTCCCTGCTGAGCGAGTGACGATTGGCTAATTCTTCTTCTGGAACTGTTTGAAGAAGCCTTCCTTCTCGAGCTCTTTCAAAAAGCGCGTATCGACGAACTCCTCGGGTTTTTTGCCCTTGGCCGCCGGCACGCGGGCGGCGACTTCTTCGATGGCGTTGCGGATGCCTTCGAGGTTGGGGTTGGCGCTGTAGTCGGTGACTTGCAAGAAGCTCTTGTGGGTAGCTTCGAGAATTTCCGGGTCGCTGGTCTTGAGATACTTGGTGATGATTTTCTTGGTTTCTTCTTTGTTCGTCGCGGCGTAGTAAATCCCTTCGATAAACCCCTTTAGAAAATTTTTCACCTGTTGCGGCTGCTCGCGGTTGAACCGCTCGCTGGTTTCGATCACCAGTTGCGGATAGGGGATGCCGAGATCAGCGATATTGACCATGATATTCAAGCCCTGTTTTTTTGCCGTCAGGTCTAGTGGCGGCGAAACCAGGGTGGCGTCGAGGGAACCTGCCAATAACGCTTGCAGGCGGCTTGGCTGTGTGCCGCCCTGAAGAACAATAAAGTCCTTCATCGGATCGAGGCCGAATCTCCTACTCACCAATCGGATCGCCGTGTCGGTTCCCGAACCGAAACGGCTGATGCCAACTTTCTTGCCCTTGAGCTGTTCCCACTTAGTAATGCTTTTTGCCGTCACCAAGCTGTAGGGAAGGGTGTTGACCATCGCTGCGACCATGATGGCGTCGGCGCCCTGGGTGCGCGAGGCGATCGTCGTTGGACCGGAGTTGATCGCGAAGCTCACTTCGCCGGTACGGGCGACCTGAGCCAAAGTAGAACCGGCTTCGAAAAGGATCATGCGCACGTCCAGGCCGTACTTGCGCCAGAGCCCGGCATCCTGGGCGAGATAGGCATAAACCAAATTGACCGCTGGACCAGCGACGCCGGCCATCACCGGCTTTTCGGCGCGCGCTTGAAAGGGGACGACGAGCGCCAACAGCAGGATAAGAAAGGCTTGAATTGTTAAATACTTATTGTTTTTCACGCATTCTCCAACTTCTAGCAAGATTGCGGGCTCCTATGGCTGCCTTAGTTAAGATGATCGGCATTAACGATTGGTTGCATAACATCACATTTATCTGCCAAAGACTCATTATAGCGAAAACCGGCGGCGGCGGAAAGTAGTTTCCACAATTTAGCCGGGTTAGCTGAAATCGGCGAGTGGCTCGGCGGCGCAAAGGGTCCGTGTGCTGTCATGTTTGACGAGACCTGTTTTTGGGTAATAGTCGCCCGCGTTCGGCGCGGCAAGCAATACGAGCAACGAGCGCAGCGCCATGTTTGCGCGAGTGTTGCGAATTAGCTCGATGCCGATGCCTTTGTAATGCTATCCAAAAACTAACACCAACACGTTTGTTATATAGTCAAAAGTTCAAGCGGCGAGTTTTAGTGTTTGGAGTGTGGCCAGCATCTCGCGTTGAAGCTTTTGGTAATGGTCGTCGGCGGATGAAGGTTCTTGGGCAGACGACCGCGCTTGGGCCGACAGACTCCAGCCAAGACCGGTCCAGTGTCGAGGCGTGATAGAACTCGATAACTTCATTGAGATCGAGGTCGTTGCCGTAGCGATAAGTGATTTCATTGATGCGCCAATGCTCCTTATTTGTATAAATTTCGAGTTTGCGTGGCCTTGCGCCGTGCTTGCAAAAGCCGTGGTGCCATAGTTAATTGAATCTCTCACAATTTTAAATTTTAGGAGCGATCTATGGCTGACAATTTGAAGCCGCGCAGCGGCACGATCACCGATGGCCCGGACCGGGCGCCGACCCGGGCGATGTTCAAGGCGGTGGGTTTTTCCGACGATGATCTGCGTAAGCCGATCGTTGGCGTGGCCAATACCTGGATTGAAATCGGCCCGTGCAATTTTCACCTGCGCCGTCTTGCGGCTAAGGTGAAAGAAGGTGTCCGCGCTGCCGGCGGCACGCCGATGGAATTTAACACCGTGTCGATCTCCGACGGCATCAGCATGGGCGTCGAGGGCATGAAGTGCTCGCTGATCAGCCGCGAGGTGATCGCCGATTCCATCGAACTGGTGGCGCGCGGCAATCATTTTGACGCGCTGGTTTGTTTGTCCGGCTGCGACAAGACCAATCCAGGTGTAGTGATGGCGCTGGCGCGCCTCGACATTCCCGGCCTCGCGCTTTACGGCGGTTCGATCGCGCCGGGTCATTTGGGCGACCAAGATTTAACCATTCAAGACGTCTTCGAAGCGGTCGGCGCCTATGCGAGCAAGCGCATCGATGCCGATCAATTCATGGCTGTGGAAAATGCCGCTTGCCCAGGCGCTGGCGCTTGCGGCGGACAGTTCACCGCCAACACAATGTCCACCGTGATGGAGTTTCTCGGCATCTCGCCGATGGGTAGCAACGGCATTCCCGCGACGGTTGCCGAGAAAGACGAAGCGGCGTTCAACGCCGGCAAGCTAGTGATGGACATGCTGCGCCGCGATTTGCGCCCGTCAAAAATTCTCACGCGGAAATCGATTGAAAACGCCATCGCTTCAGTAGCCGCCACCGGCGGTTCGACCAACGCAGTGCTGCATTTACTCGCGATCGCGCGCGAAGCGGGCGTCGAGCTCAACATCGACGACTTCGACAAGATCAGCGAGAGGACGCCGTTGATCGCCGACTTGAAACCGGGCGGACGGTTTGTCGCAAGTGACCTCTATCACGCCGGCGGCATTCAGCTGGTCGCCAAACGTTTGATCGAAGCCGGATTGATTCACGGCGACACGATTACGGTCACAGGAAAAACGCTTGCCGAATCGGCCGAGATGACCAAAGAAACCGCGGGACAAGAAGTGGTACGCCCGATCGCCAACCCGCTTAAAGCGACCGGCGGCTTGGTTATTCTCAAGGGCAATCTCGCGCCGGAAGGTTGTGTGGTCAAAGTCGCCGGCCATGAACGGCTGATTCACCGCGGCCCGGCGCGAGTGTTCGAACGCGAAGAAGACGCGTTCGCCGCCGTGCAAGCGGGGAAGATTAGAGACAACGATGTCGTGGTGATTCGTTACGAAGGACCGAAGGGCGGACCGGGAATGCGCGAGATGCTCGGCGTGACTGCTGCGCTTGTCGGCGCGGGCTTGGGCGATTCGGTTGCGCTGTTGACCGACGGTCGTTTCTCCGGCGCGACCCATGGGTTGATGGCCGGTCACGTCGCGCCGGAAGCTGCGCACGGCGGGCCGATCGCCGCGGTGCGCGACGGCGATTCCATCGTTTTCGATATCAAAGCGCGGCGCTTGGACGTGGAGATTTCGGAGCAAGAATTGACATCGCGCCTAAGCACGTGGACAGCGCCGGCGCCACGTTACAAGACCGGCGTGATGGCGAAGTACGCGAAATTGGTTTCGTCGGCGTCCGAAGGCGCGGTGACGGGGTAATTGACGTGATTAGAATGAAACGAAGGAATTTTTTCCAGATGATTTCACAAAGTAGCAAATTCGTCCGTCTGACGATTCTGCTATTCGCTATTGCCGGCTGCGCTCTACAAGAGCGAAAGCCCGCCTACGATGGCTGGAGCCTGCTTGCGCCACTGCCGGTGCCCAATTCGGAGATTGGCGTGGCGGAACTCAACGGCAAGATTTACGTGATCGGCGGCTACCCAGGAGACCGAAAGACCGTAGCGACAGTGCAGCTGTATGACTCGGCAACTGATCGCTGGCAAATCGTCGCGCCGCTGCCGGTGCCGCTCAATCATGTGATGGCCGCGGCTGCCAACGGTAAAGTCTATGTGATCGGCGGGCAGACGACCGAAACTAGCGACCCCAACAAAGCTGGGTTCGTCAACACTCTTTACGAATACGATCCGGCAGCCAACCGATGGGCTACGCGGGCGCCGATGCCAACGCGACGCGGCGGCGGTGCCGCGGCGGTGGTTGATGACAAGATCTATGTTGCTGGCGGCCGTCCGCCTGGCGGCGCCGACTTCGCCGTCTACGATCCGAAAACTGACCGTTGGACGACGTTGCCAAACTTGCCGACCCAGAGAAACCACCTGGCCGCCGGGGCTCATGATGGCAAGATCTACGTAATCGGCGGTCGATTTGAAGGCGGATCCAGAAGCGAGCGCACCGACATCGTCGAAGTTTTCGATCTCAAAACCAATCAGTGGGCGAGGCGCACACCCATGCTCCGGCCGCGCGGCGGCGTGAACGGCATTTTTGCCAACGGCTGTTTTCATCTTTTCGGCGGTGAGGGCAACCCTGAACATCCCTACGGCATTTACCCGGATCACGATTATTACAATCCGCTAACGGATAGTTGGCATCGCCTGGAGAATATGCCAATCGCCATCCACGGAGTTGCCGGCATGGCGTTCGTCAAAGGTCTGATTCATCTTACTGGTGGCGGCACGGCGGTGGGCGGTAGCAGCGGCTCGACCATTCAGCAGGTTTACAAGCCGTCAATGAGTTGTAAATAGGATTTCGTTCAAGATTCAAGGGTTCAAAAGTTCAAGGTTGCAGAGAGGGAGGCGATGAGCTTCCCTTTTTTTGTTTCAGCTTAG
>JAERMN010000023.1 GCA_016844625.1 Deltaproteobacteria bacterium | reverse complement strand
CCGAAGTCGTTAAACATCATCACCATCAGATCGGTGAACGTCTGGACGATCTCTTTGTTGGCGATGGCGTTGAAGGCGTTATCGAGTTGAGAAGAAAGTTTTTCTTCTTCTTTTTTAAATTCTTTAAGTTCCCGGTCTAATATCTCCGCGCTGAGATATCCTTTTACCATCAAGGCTTCACCGAGCATAAGTTTATGGCTGGCTTGCAGGTGAAGCAACTCGTCGACGCGAGATTGATTTAGAAAACCCAGGGATAGCGCCATTTCGCTGAAACGCTTGTCGTTATTCGGCTGGCGCGCTAACACCAGTTTGACTTGGTCAGGAGTGAGCAGGCCGACATCCAATGCCAGAGCGCCAATCGGCGGACGACCCGATTTCTGGAACTCCAGCGCTTCAACCAGTTGCTGCGACGTGATCCGACCCTTTTCGAGCAGATATTGCCCGAAAAACTTTGCGCTCATATTGCCACCCCAGTTTCCCGACAGACGGACTTGAGAGTTGCCAGCATGCCGTCTTTCTGAATGGGCTTTTGCACGAAACTTTTGGCGCCTCTCTTCAAACAGTCTTGTACCGTTGCCTCGGTGCCGAGCGAGCTTACCATGACGACGCAAGCCTCCTCGTCACTGCCTAGGATCCGTTCGAGCGTTTCAATGCCGCTCACGTCGGGCATCACGACGTCCAAAAGGACGATTTGTGGTTTGTGCTCTTGGTATTTCTCGATGGCTTCGGGGCCGCTGTTTGCCGTGGCCACCAGTTCGAAACTGCTGTTCTTCAAGTATGCCGATATCATCGCCAGCATCGTTTTGGAATCATCGACTGCTAGAACCCGCACCTTTTTCCCATTGGTTTCCATGTGTGCTCCTTCCCTTGTAAGAATCATTTGTTCCATTATGAGGAAGGTTTCGGAATCATCGACCCGCAGAATCCGTCTTGACGGCTTGGTTGCGACAGCCTTTCTGGCAGATTTTTGCAGTGCCGGGGGAAGCACCCATTTAAGGATAACGGCCGCGCCGCCAACGCCAAGCCACTGCCCAAAGGGTAGGCGCAAGCAAGATGACTGCCATTAAAGCAATCTTTGAAATTTCAGCAATTTGTGTCCGTGATAGTTGACAGGGTTGGCCGAAAAGGCACAAGGCTGTACAAGTGTGCGCAAATTTCTGCGCCACGGATGGCGTCGAATTTCCACAACCAACGGCGACGTTAACGAAATATTGTTGCACTGACAGTATTTGGTAGGAAGAAAATCTGCCGGGTGTCGCACGCTTTGGATTGCCAAGTTGTGTTTGACAGGAAATTCGCCCGCGCGATTGCCAATCGTACTTGTCGCAGGTTAGCAACCGATGGCCAGGGCTGGCACATTTCGGTGCTAAACCGTCCAATTGCGCTCAGTCCTTGCGGCTCGGCGCTCGGGCCCCAATCGTAAGAGGTTGATTTGCGTAGAGATATGTCTGTGGCGGAGGTGGCATATATTTCGCTTGTGTTTGCCCGGAGAATCCCGTTGGTACGTGCTGTGGTGTAACTATTTCGCGCAGGGTAAGGAGCGATAACCGTGGGACCGTTTGATGAATCGCAAGAGCAACCTCCAGGGAGCGAGGAAAGTCGCGTGGGGGTGGGGAAAGATGTTTTGTACGGCTGGCTGGTTGGCCGAGCCGCGGCAGATCTCTGCCTGGCGCAGGCGTTGGCGCAAAGCAAAACGCAGCTCAACGAGCAGATCAAGCGGCTCGAAGATAACCTGCTCGGCCAAATGCGCGAGCTTCACGCTGCGCAAATAGTTAACAGCGGCGCGACGGCCACTACCGCGGAGATCGATAGTTTAAACGCTGAAATCGAGCGGGTCAGCGGTCTGCAACGACAGTTTATCGCGGAACAAATAAGTGTCGAAGGGCTCGAAGCTGCGATCAGCGCTAAGCTCCGTGAGTTCGAAGAGCCGATTCAAAAGCAATTGCAAAATACGGTGGGCGGCGCGCTCGGTGATGTCAAACTCGAGATCAATATGCTGGCGGACCGCGTCGCGCGCGCGGAGTTCTCTACCCAGCAGGCCCAAGCGCAGGCGTCGAGCGAGAGTCAACGTGTCGAGGAGCTTGTCAATCAGTCGATGCGGAACGAAATGGCCAGGCTCAAAGCGGTGCTTCACGATGAGCTCTCGGAATCACCGCTGGCGGAGAACTTCTCGCATCAAGTTGATGAAAAACTCCAAAACAAGATCGACGAATTGCGCGACGAGCTTGGACGGAGCGCGCACTCAGGCAATGAGCTTAGGGAGTTGGCCGAACAATATTCGCGGTTAGAGCAAACCGCGTTTCAAGCCGTGGCGGATCTAAATGCGCAGATAAGCGCGATCAAGACGCGACTTAGCGCGCCGGCAAATCGGCAGCAGCCTGATGCATTGCTGATCAAAGGAGTTGAAACCGTGCTCGGCCAACAGATCATGGAGCTACGAGAACAGGTGCGCGCGGCGCTCGGAGCCGCGCAGCAGCGGCAGGCCGAGGTCGGCGCGCTCAATCAGCAATTAACGACGCTCAGTGAAAAAGTGGCAGCGCTTTCGAACCGCGCCGAAGATGCCACGGCGCGGCAAGCGACGCAGTCGGTGTGGGTCGAGAATATTGAAAAACTCATTGCGGCTCATCTGCGCGAGAGTGAAAATCGCCTCAGCGTAAAGCTCGCCCAATTGGAAAAATCCGACGTCAGTCTCGGACAGGTTCAGCTCGAACTCAATGCTGTGCTAAACCGCGTGGCGCAGATCGAGTTAACCCACCGGCAGCCGGCGGCGCAGTGGGTCCAGGGAATTGAAGAGTCGCTCAGTGGAAAAATCCAAGAGCTGCGGGACTATCTCGCCCGCGAACAACAGGACCGCAAGGGCCGCGACGCGATACTGAACGAATTGCGCGGTGAAATGCAGCTCGTCGTGCAACGTCTGGCTCAGGCCGAGGCGAACGCCCAGCAAAGTCACGCGTTGATGGTCAATGAGGCGGTACAGGCCGCGCAGCTCCGCGATCAAATGATCGGCGAGCTTAGCGCGCTGCAAGCGCAGATTAGCCTAAGACAAGAACGGGACTCGATGATCGAAGGCTTGGGCACGGACCTGCCCGGGCGGATTCATGAAGTGCAAAATCAGCAGAGTCAGAAATTAGCTATGATCGATGGCCGCGATGGGGAGATCGCCGAGCTCAAGAATCAGGTGCATCAAGTCGCTCAATTGAGTACCGACAAAAGTCCCGTGCCGCCCACTGCGGTGAGCCGGCCGCCAAGCCCCATTGCCGTTAACGTCGGCCTTGGTAGTTTCAAGCTGCCAGCGCAAGCGATACCGGCATCGACACCGATGGCATCAGTAAGCGAGTCTAGCAGCGTGATGCCGAGCCATCAGGCTGCCGCCGACGGGCCGAAAGATGAAACTAAACAACTGCGGCAACGTCTCTCGGCGGATATCCAACGAGCGCGAGCCGAACTGCGCAAACGAGCTGGAGCCGGAAGATAAACCGGCGACCGTGGCCCGACACCAATGCCGGTCGATGACCGTTATTGGGTGTAAACAACAGATGATCTAACGGTTTATGAGTGGAAAACGCATACCGACCGGAGTCCCTGAGATCGACGCGTTGATCGAAGGTGGACTGAGAGAAGGCAAAAGCTATTTGGTCATTGGCGAGCCCGGCACCGGCAAGTCAGTTCTGAGCTTGCAGTATCTTGTCCGCGGGCTGATGGACAAGGAGAAGGGATTGTACGTCGCCATCGATGAAAAGCCCGCCGACGTGATCGAACAAGCCGCTTCGCTCGGTTGGGACTTGGCGCCATTCATCGAGTCAAAAGAGTTTTTGATTCTCGATGCCTCGGCCTATTTCGTTGCCCGCTCCGGCGACACCGCTAAGGGCGTGGACGTCCAAAGGGTGGCCGCCGATCTCAATACGTACATTACGCGCATGGGCGCGGCACGGGTCGTGATCGATCCGCTGGGACCATTACTGGCGTCGCGCAACCCGGACCAAGCGCGGCAACTGATTTACGCGCTCCAAGCCAACGCCAACACGACTCATCTGCTCACTACCTATTCGTCGGACAAACAGCTGCGCAGTGTTGAAGAATATTTGGTCGCTGGAACGATGGTCTTGAGCAATGGAGCCCGTCAACGGCCGCTTCGTGCGCCGACTGACCCTAGAAAAAATGCGCGGCACCGCCATGGAGCCGGCGCAGTATTCATTCCGCATCGTCGCTGACCGCGGCATCGTGTTCGATTCGTGATTCGCTACATTCTATATTAACCCCGCCCCTTGAGGCGGGAACAATATTATGGGGTTTCCAAAGGGGGCGAGTATCCCCTTTGCGATATTTTAAATAGCGGCGGGGTTAAATCCCCGCCCGCGAAGTGGCTTCGTTGAATCGCTAATCAGCCGCGAAAAACCTCCGCATACACCGCTGTTCCATAGGCCAACACTTCGGCGACCCCGTCGGCGATCTCGGTGGCGTCATAGCGCACGCCGATGATCGCGTTGGCGCCGAGCTGGCCGGCGTGCTCGATCATCAATCGATGCGCGTCGTCGCGCGCTTTCTGGCAAAGCTCCGTGTAGATCGTGATGTTGCCGCCGAACCGTGTTTGCAAGCTCGCGCCGATATTGCCGACGATGCTGCGCGAGCGCACGATGATGCCGCGCACCACGCCTAAGTTTCGCGATATCCGGTAGCCGGGCAGTTCCTGCGCCGTGGTGATGAGCTTGGCGTCAATCATGGAGGAAAATCCTTGGGTGATGGCGGAATGGGTCGATGGAGTATTGCAGTGATCGAGCAATGTCCAATTCGCACGCGAACTTGTTTTACGTACTTCGACGGTGTTTCAATTACCGCGGCGGCAGAGCATCGGCGCCGGCGATTATTTTGAAAAGCGCGATGGCGTCGCTGTCACGGGGGATATCTTTGATCGCCTTTTCTTGCGCCTCCGGGAGGAGCGGCGTGGCGTCGTCCGCGGATAGTTTCTTGAAGTCCTTGAGAAACTCTGGGTCCCTAAAAGTCTTGCGCATCGCCTCACGCCAGTGATGGATCGCTTCCGCCGGCGTCCCGGGCGGCAGAATGTAAGGCGAGCCAACTAGCCGAAAGGTGCGGAACATGGTTAGGATTTTTCGTTCGCGATCGTTCTTGGCGAAACTCTCCAGCTCGGGCAGCTTGTTGAAGGCGGGATGGGGATGGCGATCGTCCTTGGGGATCTGGATGATCGCGTGGAAGTTTTGCAGTTTTTTATCGACGAAGTCGGCGTTGCGTTGCAACACGGTGTCAGGAATATTGGCGCGCGCATCCAACTCGCCGCGATCCATCGCCAGGTCGATCTCAGGTCCCGAATAACCGGTGACAAATCTCGGCTCTTTGAGTCCGAGTATCCAGGAAAAGAGCCGGCCGTTAATGTAAATGTCGTGTCCCACGGTCTGCGCGCCGACGCGAATGCCGGGACGGGCGCGGAGCTTTTCCAAATTGTCCAAACCGAGTTTGGCCACCGAGCTGAAAACATACTGCGCCATGCTGTTGGACGAGCCGAGATAAATGAGCTTATCGATATCGTACTCGACGCCGGTGGAACCGAGCACGGCGTTGGCGACCAGACCTGAACCGACGTTGCCGAGGGTCAAGCCGTCCGGCTTGGCGTTGCGCGCGACGTAATTAGTCGCCTTTCTGCCGCCGCCGCCGGGCATGAACTGGGTGACGATGATCGGCTCGCCGGGCAAATATTTTCTAAGAAACGGCAGCGCCGCTTGCACCCGCAGCGCGCCCGTGCCACCGGGTTCGCGCCCCTGGACGAGCACTATCGTTTTGCCTTGGAAGTATAGCGTGGACTGACCTAGGAGCGGTGCGGTCGTTGCCGTCGCAAGGAAAGCTGTAATACTGATCAGGATTAATTTTGCGCGCATAGTTTCTCCGTGAACTTTTGAGTGTAGTCCTAAAACGGTTGCCGCAGATGCTGCCAAAATAGCATGACCCAAGCAGGCTGCAAGTTACCAGCCGCGTTTGGTGAACTTGGCGATCTCGCGCCGGTCGCGTTTCGACGGTCGTCCGGTGGTATCGAATTCCGGCGGTCGTTCGAGTTTCAGTTGAGCCATCGCGGCTTCGCGGTTGCGCTGGCTGTTCTCGGTTTCTTCAAAGAGCAATTGCGCCGCCTGCGCCGGACCGCGCAGGCGGGAGACGTTCTTAACGATGATCGTCCATTGGTAGAATCCGCGACGAACACAGAGTGTGTCACCGAGTCGCACGACGCGGCTAGGTTTTGTCCGGTCGCCGTTGATCGCGACTTTGCCTCCGGCAATCGCTTCTGCGGCAAGCGATCGGGTCTTGAAGAAGCGCGCCGCCCAAAGCCACTTGTCTAATCTGATCTCGTCGTTATCCGCGTCGTCGTCCATGACTCGCTTGTTCTTACGGCCACGGAAAGTGGCGCAGCCGAGCTTCATGCAAAAGCTTGTGGTCGGTCAGATCGACTTGCAACGGCGTGACCGAGACAAATCCTTCGTGCACGGCGACACAGTCGGTGCCGTCGTCATGGGCGAAGCCCAAGTCGTCGCCGCCGATCCAATAATATTTGCCGCCGCGCGGGTCGATTCTTTCGACGATGTTTTCGCTGTAGTGGCGTTTACCCATGCGCGTTAACTTCCAGCCCTTGAGTTGTTCCTTCGGCAAATGGGGGACATTAACATTGAGCAACGTTCCCGTCGGTATGCCCGGTTGTTGCATGCGCTCGATCAACGTCGCGGTGAAATCCGCGGCGGCGCCAAAATCGAAATTTTCAAACGTGACGAGAGAAACGGCGATGGCTGGAATTCCCAAGAGCGCTCCTTCGATGGCCGCGGAAACCGTTCCTGAGTAGATAATGTCATCGCCGAGATTCGGCCCTTTGTTGACGCCTGAGACGACGAGGTCAGGTTTGACCGGCAAGAGGCCGGTGAGCGCCAGCTTGACGCAATCTACCGGCGTGCCATCGACCGACATTCGATGCGGGCTTAGTTCGTGGACGCGCAGCGGCCGGTGCAGTGTCAACGCATGGCTCATGGAGCTTTGCGCCCGGTCCGGCGCCACGGTGTAGATCTCGCCGAGTTTAGCGAGGCACGTCTCTAGGGCCATTAGCCCTTCGGATTGGATGCCGTCGTCGTTGGAAAGCAAAATGATCATGCGGCCATTCTCGCAAAGAAGGCGTGAACGGACAAGGGTAACGCGCAGACAGCCGGTCGATTCAGGCGTTGTCGTCTTCACACAGTGGTCAAAAACTGCCGATGGTTTTCGATCAAAGTTGCAAACCGCGCTTTCTCGTCTTGTGAAATCGTTGCGGGAAACTTTGCCGCGCTGCGGCGCCAGCGCGCGAGCCACTTTTGGTCTAGGAGTCTTGGCGCTAAGGGATGCTGACCGGCACTTTCTGCTCTGTTGAAAGCGATCGTGGTCTCTGACTTCGGTCCGATGCCGACGCCTTGCGCGACAAAAAAGCCCGCGCTCAGCAGAGCCACGCGCACGGCTGTTGACGCTGAGTATGTGTAGATCTCGGCTGGTTTTGCCGCGCAGCGAGTAAAAATCCGCGCAAAGATTTCGCCGGTCCAAAGTTCAGCGTCGGTTTTGTATGAGAAGGGATCGTAAAAAATTATGTCAGGAACATGCGCCGAGTCAATGTAATCGCGGAAATCCCCCTTGAGAAGCTGCCAGTGGAGCAGCCCTGAGGCGTGTCGCCAACCGCCGTGGGCGAGAATCTTGGACGGCGCGCCGTGGCGCATGTGCGGCAAGCAGTCGGGATGGCTGGCGGCGAGGATAAGCGGGTCAAGATCGCGCTCGAAGCTGAGCAATCGCACGGGGCGCAGATCGTCGCGGCCATTGTCCTTGTAGCGTTTCTCGAAGCAGTGAATTGCCGCCATGGCATTGGCGGCGGCGCCGAGCCCGACGTCCCAGATTACCAACTCGTCTACGTTGTCACGATTTGTTGTTGACCACGCTGATGTCAGCGTGGAACCATTAAATGGGGTTTCCAAAGGGGGTTGAACCTCCCCTTTGCGATATTTAATCAGCGCCGGGGTCAATACCCCGGCTGCGCAGTGACTTCGTTTATTGATGAGGCGTGAGGCGAGCGCCGGTTGCTCGACGTAAAGTTTGTTCGCCTCCTCACTCGGCGCAGTCACCGAGTGCATGATTTCCCCGGAGCTGATTTGACGCAGGCTGTAAAATCCCTGCACCGACCGGTGCAGTTCATAATCGCCCAAACGGGCGGGGTGGGTGACTTTGGCTTTTTTCGGTGGGCGAGCTGGATTGTCTTCATCGGAACGCATCAGCTCGCGTCGTTTTTGCCGATAGTAAGCGGCAAAGTCGCCAGCCAAAATTCGTTCGCGCATTTGCCGCATCAGGCGATGATAGAAAGCCAGGTTATGCATGCCTAACAGATGCCAGCCGAGCAACTCGTCTGATTTGATCAGATGGTGAATGTAGGCGCGTGAATAGTGCCGGCAGCTCTGGCAATCGCAGCCGGCGTCGACAGACTCTTCGGTAAATTTATGCACGGTGCGGCGCAACTGTAATTTGCCATGGGAGGTAAAGGCAACGCCGCGTTGCGCCAGTTGGGTCGGGATAGTGCAATCGAACATATCGACGCCGCGATGAACCGCTTCGAGAATATCGATCGGCGTGCCCACTCCCATCAGATAACGCGGCCGATGGGTCGGCAGATGCTCGGTGACCCGTTCGGTCAGGTCGTAACGCTCTGCGTGAGTTTCGCCGACCGCTAATCCGCCAATGGCCAAGCCATCGAAGGGCAGAGCGCGTAAAATTTCGGCGCTCGCTTTTCTCAGCTCATGATGGCCGCCACCCTGAACGATGCCGAATAGTGCCGCCCGAGAGTCGCCTCGGGCATTGAGCGCACGTTGCGCCCAACGGTGCGTGAGATCCATGGCCGCCTGCGCTTCTGGGTAAGGGGCGGTGGAATGGATGCACTGATCGAGCACCATCATGATATCGCTGCCGATGGTTTGCTGCATTTCGATGCTCGATTCAGGCGAAAGTAAATACGTCTTGCCATCCACGTAGCTTTTAAAACGGGCGCCCGCTTCATCCATCGCCCTGGAGTGGGGCAGAGAGAAAATCTGAAATCCGCCTGAGTCCGTCAACACCGGGCCATCCCAGTTCATGAAACGGTGAATGCCGCCGAATTTCTTGAAGACCAGAGGTCCAGGACGAAGCAACAAATGATAGGTATTGGCCAATAACAGTTGAGCGCCGGTTGCTTTCAAACTTTCCACCGTCTGCGCTTTGACCGTCGCCTGGGTGCCCACCGGCATGAAGATCGGCGTCTCGACTGCGCCGTGCAGCGTTTGGAATGTCGCGGCGCGCGCTCGGGAACCGCTCGACTCGGATTCCAAGGTAAAGTTCAATCGAGGATTATCGCGCAGTGAATTTACCATAACTTGGGATATCTCCCGCAAAGGCGCAAAGGCGCAAAGGTGACGGGCCGATGCCCGTTCTCCCGAGCGAATGCGAGGGATCTAAGAATGATTTCTCCCTTCGGTCGAAATGACATCCCTTCCGAACTTAGCGTCTTTGCGCCTTTGCGGGAAAATATCCGAATCCGAAAGTCTTGCGTATCTAATCAAAATTGCCCCGGCACTGAAAACTCTGCTGAATAGCGCTACCGTATCATTGGTTGGCGCACTGGTGCGAGGGCGATCTTGTGTCGGTCACACCGCCTAGGGTATAAAATTTACTCGATTGAAGGAGAATGTTGCTCATGGCAAACGCGGAAATCGTCGCCATCGGCTCTGAATTATTGCTCGGTCAGATCGTCGACACCAACTCGGCTTGGATGGCGCAGCGCTTAACCGCGCTGGGCGTGAATCTGTATTTCAAATCCGTGGTCGGCGACAACCCTGGGCGGATGAAAGAAGTCATCGCGCGCGCCGTGGAGCGCGCCGATATCGTCATCACCAGCGGCGGCATCGGGCCGACCCAGGATGATTTGACCCGCGAGATCGTCGCCGAGGTTACCGGGCGCAAGCTGGTTCAAGACGCTGGCATGCTGGAGCAGGTGGAAGAACACTTTCGCCGGCGCGGCCGGCCGATGACGCCCAACAATCTTCGCCAATCGTATATGCCGGAAGGCGCCATCCCGGTAAAAAATCCCAACGGCACGGCGCCGTCGTTTGTCGTCGAAGGTCCGCGCGCGGCGATTTTTTCTTTACCGGGCGTGCCGGTGGAAATGAAGTGGCTGTTTGAGAACGAAGTCGAACCGTATCTCAGAAACAAGTTCAATCTCGCTGAAGTGATTCATTACCGCGTGCTCAAGATCGTCGGCGTCGGCGAGAGCGCGGTGGACGACAAAGTCGGTCATCTGATCGCCCACTCCAGCAATCCGACCGTCGGCGTGTTGGCATTGCCTGGCCAGGTCGATGTGCGCATCGCCGCCAAAGCCGCCAACCGCGCTGAAGCGATGAAAATGATCGCGCCCGTGGAAGCCGAAGTGCGCGGGCTGTTGGGTACGGCGATTTTCGCCGCCGACGAAGACACTATGGAACATGTCACGGGGAAATTGCTGCGGCAGAAAAACCAGACTGTGGCGGTGTGCGAAGATTTGACCTGCGGCCAGTTGGCGGAACGGATGCAGACGGCGAGCATGGAGAATTTTAGCGCCGGCTTCATCTGTAACAACGAAGCCGCGCTGGGGGCGTTGCTGAAAAATTCCCATGACCCGATCAAGATCGATGAAGTTCTCAAAGACCCGGTGGCGTTGACCGATGCCATGGCGCGCGCGGCACGCCAACAGTCGGGCTCGGATCTCGGCCTGGCGCTGCACGCCATCGCCGATCCCAACAGCAAAATTCAGAATCTCGCCGCCGGCCAGACTTACGTTTCGCTCACCGATGGCAAGACGTTTTTCAGGCGTGAAAGCACCAGCGCCGGCCGCGGCGCTTATGATCGCTCGCGCATGACGCTGAACGCGATCGATCTGCTCAGGACGGCGTTGTTGGAGGGAATGAGTTGACAACCTGGATTATTTGCGGTGAAACAGCGATCGAGGCGCAACCCTTCCGGAGCGAAGGCGTGCCCTGCGGGATGGCAAATGGCAAATCGCAAATTCCAAATATGAAATCTGCGATTTGAAATTCCGAGCGCCAGCGGGGATACAGGGTCACAGCTCGATCGACACATTGTCATTCGTTCTCCTCGCAGTAAGAATAATCCGGGATCAGAGTTTCGCGTTACGAGTTTCGTGTCATGACCTTGGGTAACAACGCTTGCAGTTGACGGAGCGGCTCTTCTAGGCTCTGAATCGCCGTGCTCCAGAATTCCGCTTTCTCGATATCTCTGCCGACCGTCTGTTTCACCACATTCTCCGCCGTGTCGCTGCCGGCGCGGCGGAGGAATGCTTCGTACTTCGGTAAGAAACTATCGCCTTCTTTTTTGAACATGGCGTAGAGGCCGCGGCTCAGCAGGTAGCCGAAGGTGTACGAGAAATTATAGAAGGTGATGCCGGTGATATAAAAATGCAGCTTCGACGCCCAGAAGTAGGGATCTTCGCCGCCGGCTTCGAGCACATCGCCCAAGATGCGGCGTTGGGTTTGCACCATCAGCTGTTTTAGCCGCGACACGCTTAACGGTCCCTTGGCCCGTTCTTCGTAGAATGCTTTTTCGAACTCGTAGCGGACGGGAATGTCTAAAAGATAGACCGCGCCATGGCCGACTTCGATGTCGAGGATGCGCGCTTTCTCACTGTCGCTCACCGTCGGATCGTCGATAATGCCATTCATCAAGACATTTTCGCCGAAGGTTGAGGCGGTCTCGGCCAGGGTCATGGGGTAGCCGCGGGCGTAGGGACGCACCTCGTGCATCATGGCGCCGTGATAGGCGTGACCCGATTCATGGGCCAGCGTCAGGACATCGCCGAGGGCTTCGTTGTAGGTCATGAAAATGCGCGATTCTTTGTTCAGCATCGAGCTGGTGCAAAAACCGCCGGGCCGCTTGCCGGCGCGGGGTTCCCAATCGACCCAGTTTTTGCCGATGACTTGATCTGCGAAGAATCTTCCCAGCGCCGGGTAGGCGTGCTTGAAAGATGCGCCGACCATCGCTTGGGCTTTTTCCCAAGAAAGTTTTTCTTGATCCGGCAAGTCGAGCGGCGCGCCGAGATCGAACCACGCGACTCGATCGCGCCCCATGGATTGAGCTTTCAATTTGAGAATCCGTCGCGGCATCTCCAGGTGATTGAACAAGGCTTCGAACATGGCGTCGAGGGTTTTGCGGCTGATGGCGGCTTGAAACAGCGCGATGTCAAGAAAATGATCGACGCCGCGGTGGCGATTGAGCGTTAGCCGGGTGCCGGCGATGGCGTTGAGCGCTGCGGCCGCCGTGTCTTCGACGGTTTGCCACGCGCCGTTGCCGCCGTCGAAGGCGGCTTTTCTAACCCGGCGATCGGGATCATCCATCGACGAGCGGCGCTGCGACATGGGCAAGCGCTCGCGGCGGCCGTCGGCGTAGACCATTTCAAAATCCAGCTTGGCAGATACGGTGTCGTAAAGTCGCCCCCAGGACTGAAGGCCGTCGACGCCGAGGTCGGTGGCGAGAATTTCTTTTTCCGTCGACATGGCGCGGCGCGCTTCTTCGCGCAGGCGGTTCAAATAGTTCTCCGCGCCGGCGAGGGTCGGTTTGGCGCACAACGCGGCGAACTCGCCATCGCTGCTGTGTTTGAACGCGCGCAGGAGCTCGATTCTCACTTTGGCGAGCTCGGCGCGGGTGCGCGTCAGCTCGGCTTCTTCTTTGAGGTAGGCTTCGTTGCGCGCGTCGGACGAGGCGAGACAACTGATATACGATCCCAGGTGCGACATGCGGCGCGATAGATCCTCATGGCGCAGCAGGATGTCTTCCCACGCGCTTGCCGATTTCGCATGGAGCGGCGGCAGGCTCGCCGCGGTTTTTTGTAGCGTAGCGACATCGGCGCGGATCGCTTCCTTGAACTGAAGCATCTCCGGGCCGTGGAATTCGGCAAAATAACTGGTGAGATCCCAGGTCATAGCGCCTCCGCGCTGTTTAGGGTTCTGAGTTTCTTGTTTCGAGTTAAGACAACGGCGCCAACCGAAGAGGCAGTACGCGGCGATTTACGGTGGTAGTTAGATTTCAACGTGGCTGCCGACGTTTCGCTCTAAAGCTTTGCGATAGACGAGATTGGCGGTGGCGACATCTTGGATCGCGATGCCGACGGATTTGTAAAGCGTGATTTCGTTGACACTGCTTCTTCCCAGTTTGGCGCCGGCGAGAACTTCGCCGATCTCACCGTGAATCACGTCGTCGCCGACGCTGTTTTCTTTCAACGCAAGCAGAATATCGCCGCACTCGGCCATGATCGCTGCGCGCGAATCGACGACGACTTTGGCGCGCGCTAGAGTCGCGCCGTCGATTTCACGGAGATCGGGGTGATGCGAGCCGACGGCGTTGATATGAACGCCGGGCTTCAGCCACTCCGATTTAACGATCGGTTGTTTGGCTGTCGTGACCGTAACGAGGATATCCGCATTGCGTACGACCTCTTCGCCACTCTTGGCAACGTCGATCGGAATGCCGATTTCTGCTTCCATGGATTTTTTGATGCGCGCCGGGCTGTCGGCCGACGGACTGTAGATTTTGATTGCGCGCAATTTTCGCACGCGCGCGAGCGCTTGGATATGCGTCCGCGCTTGGACTCCGGCACCCAAAATTCCTAGAACCGGCGTTTCACGATTGGCCAAGGCTTGGGTCGCGAGCGCCGAGGCGCAGGCGGTTCTAATCGCCGTGATATAACTGCCGTCCATGACGGCGATCATTTTACCGCTCTCGGCGCTGAACAGCATGATCGTGGCGAGGATCGCCGGTAGATTCTGCTGCGGATTATTCTGGAAATAAGTGACCACCTTCATGCCCAGGGCTTTAGCTTCGTTCAAATACCCCGGCATGCTGGTGATCCGGCCTTGGATCTCGGGCAGCGGCACGACTAAGCGCACCGGCATGACGGCTTTGCCGGTGGAGTATTGGATGTGAGCTTGGGTTAAAGCCGCGATCAGTTCTTCGATATCGATCAGACTCTGAACTTGCTTTTCCGATAGTACCAGCATCGTTTATTTTGATAACATAAAGAGCGCCCCCAATGGTAGGGTGCGCGATGGAGTATTAAATCATTCAACCGGGAGGCGTTATGTCCAGACATCCGCATGTGATCAATCTTGCCGAGATGGCGTGGGATAAAGTCAACGGCCCCGAAGGCTCGCCCTTCGGCGGCGAGCGAAAACGGGTCGGCATGAAAATCGGCGCGCGGAAATTAGGCTACAGCTTTTTCACGGTTCAGCCAGGCATGACGGCGTTTCCCTATCACACGCACACCGGCAATGAAGAGATGATGCACATCATCGATGGCGCGGCGACCTTGCGGCTGGGCAAAGATGAGATTCAAGTCGGCGCGGGCGACGTGATCGCCTGTCCGCCGGGTGCGGATTTGCCGCATCAACTGATCAACACCGGTGCCACGGCTTTGACCTATTGGGTCGTCAGCACCATGGAGTACCCGGACATCTCGCAGTATCCCGACTCGAACAAGATCGGCGCCTACGCGAATACTGCCGGCGGCGCGCAGGCCGGATTCCGCGCGCTTTACGTGCGCGACAAGAACGTGAATTATTATGAGGGCGAAAACGGCGAAGAGGTTGAGCGCATTTTGCGGACGCGATTATCATAGGATAAATGCCGAAACGAATTGGCGGGGGAGAAAAAAACCGCTACAATGTCGTTACTTCGGAGGTGTAATTGTGATGCAAGTTCAACAGATACTCTTGGTCCTATTCGTCGCATTGCCGTTGCCGATAGGTTTGGCGCGGGCGCAGTCGCCGCAGGACGCTCGAGCCCTAGAGCTGGTCGATCGGCTTAAGGAAGTGATCCAGCGGGCGGAACGCAACCGTGTCGATGGCGCGACGGTCAACCAATTGAAAGATCTGGTGCGGCGTTACGATTGGCCGTGGCGCACCAAGCTGCTCAACGAGGATTTTAGCGACGGCGATTTTACGGCAAATCCACCTTGGAACGTTAGCCGCGGCGAGTTTCGGGTCATTCGTGGCGCCGGGCTAAGAACTTTTGTCGGCGCGGATTCAATGGCGCGGCCGACGCCGTCCGAGCGCGAGCGTGGCGGCGGTGGCTCGGCGATCGAAGGTATTCTTGGCGGGATATTGCGCGGCGTGTTGGAGCCGGGACCGGCCAGCCAAGGCAGTCAATTTCGCGGTGCGCCGGCGACGGCGGAGATCTCCACGCCGGTCGCGCTCGGCAATGCCTTCGCCGTTCGCGTGCGGCTGCTCGCGCGCGAACGAAACCCGGAAAACTCCCGCGTCGAGTTTGGCCTCTACCGCGGCAGCGAGCGCGATTGGGGTTATCGATTGGCATATTCCCCAGGTTCGCGACCAGCGCTAGAAATTGTTCGCTCATCTCCAGGCCGGACGGCGGTGGTCGAGCGCTACGACGGCGCGACCGGACTGGAAGATGGCAGGGCGCATCAGGTGGAACTACGGCGCGACCGCGACGGCGCGATGCAAGTTTTAGTCGACGGCAAGGAGCTCGTCCGCACGGTGGACAAAGGGCTCAATGATTTCTTCGACGGCTTTACCATCGTCAACGGCGGCGGTGACTATGATTTCGAGCGCATCGAAATTTACGGCACCGACAGATAGCTTCGGCTACTTAATTTCTTTATCGGCTTCTTGCAGAGCCGCTTTCTGCTTGTCTTCACTCTGGCGCACGGACTCTTTGGCTGAGTTGAGAGCGTTGAAGGGCTGGGTGATCACTTCTTTTACGGCTTCGCGACCTTGGTTAACGGTTTCGTTTTTCGAATCGCAGCTGTGAGTCAACAACGGGATGACGATCAGCAGCGCCGATGAGCGATTGAGTTTTTTCACGTTACGACAACTCCCTTCCCAGTTACTTTCTCCAGTTCGCGTTTGGCGATGTCGCCGGCGCGAATGATTTTGAGTTTGTTTGCCGTCACCTCGGCGACCGTGGAGCCAGTGAGCGAGGTTAATTCGCCGCCGTTGACGAAAATATCGATCTTGCCGGAAAAGTAAGCGATCGCTTGCGCGACCGTTCGCGCGCCGGCTTGGCCAGACGGATTGGCACTGGTGGCGGTCAGCGGCCGGCCGAGTATTCTGACAATTTCAGTCGCGATCGGTTGACCGGAAATGCGCACGCCGATTCCACCCGTAGCGTTGACCAGCGGCCGCGGAATATCGGCGCGCGCCGGCAGCACGAGAGTGAGCGGGCCGGGCCAGAAATACGCCATTAATTTTTCGGCGAGCGGCGGAATCTCCGTTACGAGGGAATCCAACATGGCGCGGTCGGAGACCAGCACGGGAAAGGGATTGTGCGGATCGCGGCCTTTGAGTTGGAAGACTTTTTCGACGGCGGTGAAGTTGAGCGCGTCGGCGCCGAGACCGTAAAGCGTCTCGGTCGGAAAGACGATTACATCGCCCCGGTTAAGCGCGGCGAGGGCGTCGGATAAGTTATCAGCCATTGCGGTTTACGTTAGCTGCTAAACCCTCGACTGGACCATGACCGCATATCCCCAAGGAAAAACCCCTCATAGTCCCCCTTTTTCAACGGGAGAAGTTGACGAGGAGAAAGGTTTCCCTCTTTGAAAAAGACGGGTCAGGGGAGATTCTGGAATTGATTAATGCTTAGCCTTTGCGTTTTTCACTCTGGAGTTTGCGGTCGCGCGCTTCGACGCCCGCGGCCATTTCTTTTTTGAACTGCACCAACTTTGCTGCTACCGCGGGGTCTTTGCGGCCGACGATCTGGGCGGCGAAGATGCCGGCGTTGGCTGCGCCGGCCTTGCCGATCGCCATGGTCGCCACCGGAATGCCCGCTGGCATCTGCACCGTGGCAAGTAGTGCGTCCAAGCCTTTCAAGCTCGATGAGTCGATCGGGATACCGATCACCGGCAACGTCGTATTAGCCGCGATGGCGCCGGCCAGATGCGCCGCAGCGCCCGCGCCGCAGATGATAGCTTCCAAGCCGCGCTGCGCCGCCGTGGCGGCATATTCGGCGGCCCGCTCGGGCGTGCGGTGCGCCGACATGATGTGGGTTTCATAAGCGACGCCGAACGAGTCGAGCCGCTTTTCGGTTTCGCGCATGACCTCGAGATCGGAATCGCTGCCCATGAGAATGCCGACTTTAGGTTGGCTGTTTGCCATGATGGGTTCCTCCGAACGGGATTCGTTTCGAGTTTCTGGTTTCGTGTGCCGGGTTTCAACTCGCAACTCGAGACTCGAAGCCCGAAACTTTTTGTATGGCTCTCTGCGCGATGTCTTTGCGGTAGTGCATGCCGTCCCAGGAGATTTTGCCGACGGCGCCGTAGACATTCTCGACGGCGCTGGCGATATTTTTCCCGCGTGCGGTTACGCCGAGCACGCGGCCGCCGGTGGTTAGCCAACGATCTTTCTCTTTCGCCGTGCCGGCGTGAAAGACGAAGCCATCGGACCATTTCTTTAGATGATCGAGTCCGTGAATTTCTTTTCCTTTGTCGTAAGCGCCAGGATAGCCGTTGGCGGTTAAAACGACGCAGACCGCCGGTTCGTCGTGCCACACGGGTATGACTTCGTGCAATTTGCCGTCGATCGTCGCTTCAAGGAGCGGAACCAAATCGCTCTTCAGCCGCATCATGATCGGCTGGCACTCAGGATCGCCGAAGCGGGCGTTGAACTCCAAAACTTTGGGACCGTCTTGGGTAATCATCACGCCGACGTAAACCACGCCACGGTAGCGGATGTTTTTCTGCTTCAATCCATTGAGCAACGGCGTTAACACTTCGCGGAGAATTCGCTCATGGACCTCGGGCGTTACGATCGGCGCGGGCGAATAGGCGCCCATGCCGCCGGTGTTGGGGCCTTCATCGTTATCGAAGACCCGCTTGTGATCCTGCGATGAAGCTAACGGCAAAACATTTTTGCCGTCGGTCAGGACCATGAAGGAAGCTTCTTCACCGTCGAGAAATTCTTCGACGACGACTTTTTCGCCGGCCTGGCCAAAGGCTTTGCGCACCAGAATCTCATCGATGGCCGCCTCGGCCTCTTGCCGGCTAGCGCAGATCAGCACGCCTTTGCCCGCCGCCAAACCGTCGGCTTTGATTACGTAGGGTGATTTTTGCTGCGCCAAATATTGCTTAGCCGCAGCGGCGTCGGTGAAAGTGCCGAATGCGGCGGTTGGGATTGCGTTGGCGCGGAGGATTTCTTTAGCGAACGCTTTGCTGCCTTCGAGCTGTGCGGCGGCCTGGTTTGGGCCGAAAATTTTCAGGCCGCGCGACTCGAATAGGTCGGCGATGCCCAGTGTCAACGGCAGCTCGGGGCCGACGACGGTGAGATCTATTTTCTCATCGGCGGCGAAATCGGCGAGACGATCGATTTGCTCCGGGTTAATCGCCACGCATTCGGCTAACTCAGCGATGGCCGCGCTGCCCGGCGCACAATAGATTTTCGTCACGCGCGGGCTTTGGCTGATTTTCCAGACCAGCGCATGCTCGCGTCCGCCGCCGCCGATTACTAAAAGCTTCATAAGAAATTAAAAATTCAAAATTAAAAAATTCAAAAACACGGATTCCAACATACAATCTTTCTTGGGCCTCGACGATTTTTTTAATTTTTACTTTTTAATATTGCATTCGCCTAATGGCGAAAGTGCCGCATGCCGGTGAAGATCATCGCGATGCCGTGTTCGTTGGCGGCGGCGATGACTTCGTCGTCTTTGATCGAACCGCCGGGTTGGATGATCGACTTGGCGCCGGCGTTGGCGGCTTCATCGAGACCATCGCGAAACGGATAGAAAGCGTCGGAAGCGACCGCCGAACCTTTGAGATCGAGGCCGTGGGTAGCGGCGCGCAAGACCGCGATCTTGGTCGAGTCGATGCGGCTCATCTGGCCGGCGCCAACGCCGAGCACTTGGTCCGGCGCGGCGAAGACGATGGTGTTCGATTTGACGTGACGGCAAACCCGCCAGGCGAAATCGAGGGCGCGATATTCAGCTTCGCTCGGTTTTCTCTCGGTGACGACTTTGCAGGCGCGGACGTCGACAGTTCCAGTATCCCAGTCTTGGATCAGCATGCCGCCGCGCACCCGGCGTAGATCGTAGCCGCCGGCTTGCGGCTGGCTCATATCCAATTCCAAGAGCCGAATGTTGAGCAAGCGTTTCGCCGATGACAGCACGGCCTTGGCCTCCGGCGTGAAGCTCGGCGCGATGACGATCTCCAAGAAAATATCTTTAAGCTCTTTGGCAGTTTCCTCGTCGACCGGACGATTGAAAGCGATGACGCCGCCGAAGATCGACACCGGATCGCAGGCTTTGGCTTTGCGGAACGAATCGCCCAGCGATTTCGTCGACAGCGCGACGCCGCAGGGATTATTATGCTTGATGGCGACAGTGGCGATGTCGGACAACTCTTTGCCTTGAAACTGTTTGGCCCGTGAGATTGATGGACCGGCGTCGCCCTTGGTGCCGTAGAATGCCGCGCTTTGGTGCGGATTCTCGCCGTAACGCATATCTTGGAGTTTGCCGACTTGAATGTTGACCGTCTGACCCCAACGCTGCGGCGTCTTGCTGTCGTCGAGCGACGAAAAATAGTTGGAAATCGCGCCGTCGTAGTGCGACGTGTGCTGGAACGCTTTACAGAAAAGCCGGAAATGCGTCGCCGGCAGGAGCGAACCATCATTGGCTTTCAACTCGGCAAGGATCGAAGCGTAATCTTCCGGGTCGACGATCACGCCGACATGCTGGTGATTTTTCGCGGCGGCGCGCACCATGCTTGGTCCGCCGATGTCGATGTTCTCGACGACCTCTTCGAAGGCCGCGCCGCGCGCCACCGTCGCTTCGAACGGATAGAGATTGACCACGACCAAGTCGATC
>JAERMN010000253.1 GCA_016844625.1 Deltaproteobacteria bacterium | reverse complement strand
GTCGGTGTAGGCGGGGCGAACGTAACCGATGGAGACCAGTTTCTTGCCGTCGACATCGATCATATAGGGCACGTCGGAGTCGCAATAGTCGCCGTTCCACAAAAATCCCAGCGCGGCACAAATTTCTAGCGTAAACGGACTCGGACGCGGTCCCGGCGACATATAACCGACCGGGCGTTTGCCGGTGGCGTTTTCGATGGCCTCCACCGATCTCTCGATCGCTTGCCGTTCTTCTTCCTTGCTGTTGTAGTCGAAAGGATGCCGGCTTTGGTCCCAGTGGTGGCAGGCGATTTCGTGGCCGCGTCTGACGGCTTCTTTCAGCGTGTCGGGAAACAGCTCAGCCATGAGCCCGCTGGTGAGCACGGTGACCTTGACATCGAACTTGTCCAAAGTGTTCAGCAATCTCTGAAAACCAAAGTTGGTGCCATACTCGCGCGCGCCGAGCGCCAGAAAATCGAGGCAATTTGTCACCGGCGACATGGCGCGCTTACGGATTGTATTCGAACGCGGCACTGACTCCCATTCGTGCATGATGTTGAACGTCACGGCAAGTCGATTGCCATCGGGCCATTGAGTGAACCAACTTGGCCGGCGTGGCGATTGGGGTCGGTAGTTCCATTGGTAAATTCTCGACAGATCTGCGCTATCCATAAGTGAGATCCTTCCCCAGTGAAATCATTTGCTTCACTTCTACTCGCAATCAATTAAACCAAGCCACTTCGCGGCGGTATTGACCCCGGCGCTAATAAATTTCGCAAAGGGGATGCTCGCCCTCTTTGGAAACCCCATTTAGTGGTTCCACGCTGAAATCAGCGTGGTCCACAACAAATATTCCGGCAAATATTGGGCCAAGGACAGTAACAACGGCGACCGATTATTTTAGGCGGCGGATAACCGCGCGAATTGTTGCGCTGGTGGTAAATCGAACGAACGAAAAGTAACGCACCGTAAAGGCCGGATTTGTTCAGACAAGGTTTTCTCTGACGCAATAACAAAAAGGGCTTCCGTTCTTATCCGGAAGCCCTTTTTGTTGGGGCGATCTTGCGCCCCAAGGTCATTAAGCAGGAGTTTTTTAAGCCCGCGTCGAAAGAGCTTATCAGGTTGCCGAATTTGGCCTTGGTTTTGCCGGCTTGTGTTTAGCCTTGCTGCTTGGTCGCCTCAGCGAGCCTTTAACCTTCCGGGGTTTTGCGTGCAGGCGTAACATCTAGCAATTCGTAACCTGAATCCGTTCTTGCGCACCGCGAGTCTATTCTTCTTAACCCGGTGGACTTTCCTCATTCATACGGTGCACCTCCTGTCTTGAAGTTATGAGCAATGGTCATGCCAACAGTTCAAGCGATTAATTTTCGGTAATTTCATGACTTCTATAGGCAGACAGGTCTGCTCGCCATATCACCGGTTGGAAATTTATGTGCATTTTTTCCAGAAAGTTGGAATCTTCATTCGGTCAGGTAAGTGCGAATGACAGTTGCGCGATCATTTGCTGCTCCTCAAGGCAGGCGACGGTGCAATCCGGGGAAATAGAAAGGGCGATGCAGTTTCGACTCGGCAGTTTCCCAGCTAAAATTCTACTGGGAGTGTCCACGCTCGGGCGTTCCGGATTCACCCGCGCCACGTCATCTCATGCCGCTGATGGTTCCGTCATCAGTGACGTTCATCTTAATCGCTTGCGGCAGCTTCGGCAGTCCTGGCATCAGCAGCATGTTGCCAGCGACGGCGACGATGAAACCGGCGCCGCTCGCTAAGTGGGCGTCGCTGATCGTGAGCGTCCAGTCTTTGGGCGCGCCGAGCTTTTTCGGATCGTCGGAAAGTGAATTCTGCGTCTTGGCGATACAAACGGGGAGTTTGCTGAATCCGAGCGCGGTAAACTTATCGATCTTTTCTTTGGCTCGCTCGCGGAGCTCGACCGCGTTGGCGCCGTAGATCTCTTTAGCGATGAGAGATATTTTCGCCTCGATGCCGATCGCAGAGTCGTAAAGAGGCCGGATGGCGTTTAGGTTTACGGTACTGGCGGCGTCGATAACCTTTTCGCCAAGCTCGAGCGCGCCATCGCCGCCTTTGGCGAAGACTTCCGATAGCGCGACTTCGACGCCTAGGCCGGAGCAAAATGTTTTTACCGTGCGCAACTCTTCTGCGCGATCATCAGGGAATCGGTTGAGCGCCACCACGATCGGCAGGCGATACTTGCGCAGATTCTCGACATGCTTGGCGAGATTGTCCAAGCCGGATGTGAGATTGGCCGACTCGGCGTCGTGCCGTTTTAGCGCGCGCACCGTGCCGACCAAGACGGCGGCGGAAGGTTTAATGCCGGCACACGGCATGACGATGTCGAGATATTTTTCCGCGCCGAGATCAGCGCCGAACCCCGCTTCGTTGACGACATACTCGCTGAGATCTAATCCCATACGCTGGGCGATGACGCTGCAAGTGCCGTGGGCGATATTGCCGAACGGTCCGGCATGAATGAGCGCGGGAGTATGCTCGGTTGTCTGCACCAGATTGGGCCGGAGCGCGTCGTTGAGCACGACCATCATGGCGCCGACCGCTTGCAGATCTTTGGCATGCACGGGCGTGCCGTCGGTATTGAATCCAATGGTGATCTCGCCAAGCCGGCGCGCGCCGTCGGCGCGCGATTCGGTGAGGGCGAGGATCGCCATGACTTCCGACGCTGCCGTGATGACGAATCTGGCGTCACGCGGCACGCCGTTGGCTTTGCCACCCAGGCCGGTTTGGATCTGTCTCAGGGCGCGGTCGTTCATATCGACGACGCGCGGCCAAGAAATAGTCGCCGGATCGATGCGTAATTCGTTGCCGTGGAAAATATGCGCGTCGATCATCGCGGCGAGCAGGTTGTGTGCTGCGCCGACGGCGTGTTTATCGCCGTTAAAATGCAGATTGATCTTTTCCGCCGGCAGCACTTGCGATTTGCCGCCGCCGGTGGCACCGCCTTTGACGCCGAACACCGGACCGAGTGACGGTTCGCGCAAGGTGGCGATGGATTTCTTGCCGAGCTTTTCCAGACCTTGGGCGAGGCCGATGGACGTTACCGTCTTACCCTCGCCAGCGCTGGTCGGGGTGATGCCGGTGACCAGAATCAGTTTGCCTTTGGGCGGCGAGTTGGGCGAGGGCAAGCGAGCGAGACTAATCTTCGCAGTGTAGCGGCCATAGCTTTCCAGATCGGCATCAGGGATGCCGATCTTGCGCGCAATCGCGCCGATCGGTTGCAGGTCTAAGTTGGCCAAGGCGTTTTCTCCTTGAAAATGCTCGACGCTGAATAGCCCATCGCGGCGCAGTTGTCCATGGGCGACGGTTTTGCTTTTTCAGGCTCTGTTGCTAGGCTGGCGCCGAGAATGAGGGTTTACGGTTTTAGATTGAATCATGCGTAGAGCGGCAAGAATCGTCGGCATACTGATTGCGAGCTTAGCGATTCTCGCTCCGTTAACGAAAGCAACTATGAGTTTATCCCAATCCAATTCGCCGGCCGGTGCGCAAGCGGATGAAGATCCTTATCTCTGGCTTGAAGAGGTCGGCGGCGATCGCGCATTAACGTGGGTGCGCGAGCAAAACGCGGCGAGCACGAGCGCACTCGAAGCCTCGTCTGGTTTCGCTAGCTTGAGCGGCCGTTTGCTGTCGATTTACGAATCTAACGAGCGCATTCCTAACGTCAGCAAGCACGGCAGGTATTATTACAACTTCTGGCGTGATGAGTGGCATGTGCGCGGCGTGTGGCGGCGGACAACGCTCGAGGAGTATCGCAAGGCCGAGCCCGCCTGGGAGACGATGATCGATCTCGATCAGTTGGCGGCGTCGGAGAAGGAGAACTGGGTCTGGAAAGGCGCCGACATTCTCTGGCCGAGCCATGACCGCGCGCTGGTTTTTCTCTCGCGCGGTGGCGCGGACGCGGCGGTTATGCGTGAGTTCGATTTCGATGTCAAGCAGTTTGTTACCGGTGGTTTCAAATTGCCTGAGGCCAAAAGCCGGGTGGCCTGGCGCCATCGCGATTCGATCTATGTCGGCACCGATTTTGGCCCCGGCTCGCTGACCAACTCCGGTTATCCGCGCATCGTCAAAGAGTGGCGACGGGGCACTGCGATCGAAGAAGCGAAAACGGTCTTCGAAGGGAAAGCGGAAGATGTGAGCGTCACTGCGACCGTGGTCCACGATCATGGCCGGGTTTATGAATTCATCTCGCGTGGCCTGACATTTTTCACCAGCGAGCTGCTGCTCCGGCGCGGCGATCAGTGGGTGACGATCGACAAGCCGGCCGATGCGCGGGTCGAGACCTTCGTCGATCAAATTCTTCTGCGGCTGCGCTCGGATTGGACCGTTGGCGGGAAAACTTACCTTGCCGGATCGATGCTCGCCGCCGACTTCGCAGCGTATTTGCGCGGCGAGCGGGAGTTCGCTGTTCTTTTCGAAGCGAGCGAGCGCAAAGCTTTGGCGAGCATGAGTGAGACGAAGAATTACTTGATTCTAAACGAACTGGACAACGTGCGCAGCAAAGTTTATGCGCTCAAGCGCGAGAACGGTGAGTGGGCGCGCAGTCAGTTGGCGACACCAGCTTTCGGTTCGATGCGTGTGCGTGGTGTCGACGCTGATGAGTCGGATGATTACTTTATGACCGCGAACGACTTCTTAACGCCCTCGAGTTTCTTTCTCGGCACCATCGGACAGGAGAAGCACGAGAAGCTAAAAAACTTGCCGGCGTTTTTTAAGGCAGACGGTTTAGCGATTAGTCAGCATGAAGTGATTTCAAAAGATGGAACCAGAGTTCCGTACTTTCTCGTGGGCAAGAAGGAGATTGCGCTGAGCGGCAAGAATCCTACTCTGCTCTACGGTTACGGCGGATTTGCGATTTCTCTGCTGCCCAATTACGGCGCGAGCATCGGCGCCGCTTGGCTCGAAAGGGGCGGCGTGTATGTGGTCGCTAATATTCGCGGCGGCGGCGAATTCGGGCCGACCTGGCATTATGCCGCGCGCAAGGAACATCGCCAGCGCGCCTACGACGATTTCATCGCTGTCGCCGAGGATTTGATCGCGCGCAAAGTAACTTCGCCGAATCATCTTGGCATCCAGGGTGGTTCCAACGGCGGTTTACTTGTCGGCGTGGCGCTGACGCAGCGGCCTGATTTATTCAAAGCGGTAGTCTGTCAGATGCCGCTGCTCGACATGCGCCGTTACAATAAACTATTGGCCGGCGCCAGTTGGATGGACGAGTACGGCGATCCCGATAAGGCGGAAGAGTGGGATTACATCCGCAAGTATTCGCCGTATCACAATGTCATTGCCGGTAAAAAATATCCGCGCGTGCTGTTCACCACCTCGACGCGCGACGACCGCGTTCATCCGGCGCATGCGCGCAAGATGTTCGCCAAAATGAAGGCGCAGGGCCACGACGTGCTCTACTACGAAAACATCGAAGGCGGCCACGGCGGCGCGGCCGACAACAAGCAGTTGGCTTACATGTCGACGCTGACTTATACGTTTCTGGTCAGAGAGTTGTTTGGGGA
>JAERMN010000252.1 GCA_016844625.1 Deltaproteobacteria bacterium | reverse complement strand
CTGTGCCGCCTTAGGTTCTTTGCGGCAACATTCTTCTTTTCTTTGGTTGCGGCAATCCCGCGCTAGGTTCTTTGTGGTTAATCTCTTACTTCTTTCCTATCTTGGCGAACTCTTCCAAGAACGTTCCCGCTCTATACTTCGGATTGATCTTCGGCTGGTCGCCTTTGTAAACGATATTGAGCTCGCCCATGTACTCTTGAATCGGCAGCGGCTTGATCGCGAACACCATCGCCGGCTCATCGCTCGTCACAAAGTGCTGGTGCCATACTCCCTGTCCGACGTAGAGCGTGTCTCCGGGTTTCCAATCGATCCGCTCTTCGTCGAGGATACTGTACCCCTGGCCGCGCAAGACAATGATGATCGCTTCATTGTGCTTATGCGTGACTGAATTCGAATGCGGCGGGTAGATGTGGCAATCGACTTCGATAATGCGGTTTTCAAAGCCTAGTTCCTGGGAAACCAGCGGCCCCATCCACACGCCGTTCTGGGCCTCCCACTCGACCTTGACGTCTTCGCCCTTGATCGCTTTGCGCCCCGCCTTGCGCCGGGCCATATCGGCCTTCACGCGCTCCGCGCGCGATTTGAAAAGCGAACTCTTTCCTTCAAACCATTTTTCATTGGCTTGATGATCTGCCATGGCTGGAATCCTTTCTTGAAAAGATCACATCACAGGTTACATCACCCGTCGACGCAACCAGCCTTAGGTTGGAGCGCACGAGCGACATAGTCGAGCACAAACACGAGTCACGATCACGATTCTAGTTCAACCACTCTTTGACGTTGCCTTTCATCACCTCATCGAGCATTTCTTTGCAGTCTTTGATCGCGGTATCCATGATCTTTGATTCGTCTTTATGCGACAAACCTTGTTTCACCGCGCCATGAAGTGCGCGCACGACTTCCATTAAATGCTCATCCAGCTGATCGATGTTAGCTACTGCTTGCGGCATATTTCCTCCGGTTTTAACTACATGAAGCGGCGGCCCTTGTTCGGATCAGGAATCGTCAAGCCCATTTGCGTGAGGATCGGCCCGACTTCTTTCATATAGTCCTGGCGTGCCTGTTCGTTGGTGCGTCGTTTCAAACCCCAGTAGCGATAGCGCTCGGAGCGTTGCGAGCCACTGCGACCGAACATGTCGAGAGCGCGGACGTACCAATAGTCGACGGCCTTCTGCGCCTTTGCCTTGCCGGCGTCGCCGCTAAGGATAAGTTCCAGGGTCTTGTTGTAGCCGTATTCGATGTGGCCAAGTTCTTCGGTGACAATGTCGGGGAGAATCCGCTGCAGCGGCAGATAGCTGCAATCGTAGAACTCTTCCAATTGATAACGACCGATGCGGTCGATCAAGAAACCAAAAACCGAATTGTCTTCCCAGGTCGTGATCGAGCCGCGAAACGCATCGACGAAACGTTTCTCGTTCGGTTGGCTCAACACGAATGACACATCGACGCCGATATCGCCGGCGACCCGGGCGACTTTGCGAAAATGATCGATCTCCTCCGCCGCCGTGCGCGCAATGATCAGTTGGTCTAACCTTGTCGGCGCCGCCGGCAACATCGTCTCGACATAGAGATGCGGCCCGCCGATTTCACAGTCCGCTTGTATGGTCAAAACATGGCCCAGGAGTTCTTTATACTCAGGGTCCATCTTGTCGAAATCCTTCAATTCGATTTTGTCCGTGAACATTCATCCCTCCGCGGTCGCAAGTATTTAAACGCCTTAAAAGCAAGAGGGATGCCAGCATGCCTGCTTCACACTCTCAGGGGAAATCTGCGCGATCACAGATTTTATTCTCACTTCTGCGACAATGCCATGCTACGTTTCTTACCGATAAGAAAACCGATAAGAAAGCATTTGACGGCTACGAGCCTACTTTGATAGGAGCCGAGCAGCGAATTTACCATCGACGGAGCCAATCGATGAGATCCCTCTTGCGCCTGACCGTGGTGATCGGCCTTCTTACCGGCGCCAGCTCGAAAAACGCCATAGCCGCCGAGAAACTCGTCGCCGGCTACTCATCGATCAGTCCAGCGGAATGGACGTTGGTTACCGCCGCTAAGGCTAATCTATTCGAAAAATACGGCTTGGATGTCAGCACGGTTTACCTCGGCGGCAGCACGCGTATCGTCCAGGTAATGATCGCCGGCGATATCCACATCGGCCAGATCGGCGGCTCGGCGGCTTTGTTTGGCAAAGCCGCGGGCATCGACATGGCTTACATTGCCACAACAATTAACAGCATGGCTGCGCAAGTAATCGCGCGGCCCGAAATCAAAACGGTTGCCGAGCTAAAAGGCAAAGCGCTCGGCGTCACCCGACGCGGCGCGAATACCGATTATTGGGCGCGCTTCGGCCTCACCCACCACGGCCTCGTGCCTGATAAAGATGTAAAAATTCTTTACACCGGCGGTCTGCGCGAAACCTACTTAGCATTGCAACAGAAACAAATTTCCGCCGCAACAATGGGGCTCGGGAATTCCTTTGGCAAGATGCTCCAACGCGAGGGTTATAACACGCTCATCGATGTCTCCAAGCTCGGCGAGGATTTTCCCTTCAACGGCATCGCCACGACCAAGAAATATTTACAGGCTAAGCGGTCCGTCGTCGTTAGTTTCATGAAAGCCTATCTCGAAGCGATCAAATGGAACCTCGACAACAAAGCGCAGTCGAAGAAGATCTTGGCAGGCTACACCGGCGTCACCGACGACGAGCTGTTAGAAATCGCCTATGACGTTTATATTTTGAAAATCCGCAGCAAAGTCCCCTACCCGGTCAACCGAGGCTGGAAAACCCTGATCGACTTCACCGCCCGCGACAATCCGAAAGTTAAAGAGGTGAAAGCCGAGGAGATTCTCGACGACAGTATTATGCGTGAGCTGGATGAGAGCGGGTTTGTGAAGGGTCTGGGGTTGAAGTAATCCGAAGATTCTTAATTTCGCATCTTCGCTTCTGAAAATAAGTCGCCGAACCGACCCGTTCAAAGAACAATGGAGAATCCAATCCTTCGGCATCGCGTTGTGAAACGATGTCAGGAATCGATTCACCAAACCAGACGCGCCCGCTTTGTGGATCGATCCCTGCGGTCTGGCCGATGCGCGCGGAAAGATCGTGTTGCCTTTGGTATTCTATCCAGACTTGCTTCGCTTTGTGCGAGTCAGATTCGCTCCATTGCGCAAGAGGCATAGCCGTTTCCTCCAGACGCGGTTCGTAAAGTTCACCGACAAATCATCCCGCTTTCATTCCTTTTCATAACCAGCCCAATCCGACAACACACTCTGACCAGCAGCAAATTCCTCCCGCCCGCCGGTTCTTGACAGGGGGGGATTAGATAGCATCCGGCCCGGTGCGGGAGGAGCATGAGAGGACAATGGAGAACGCTAAATACTCACTCTAAAGGAGGGAAAAATTTTGCAACGGATGAAAACTTTATTACTCGCAATGGTCACGGCCCTAGGATTCGCGATTCTCGCTGCGCTGCCAATTACAGTTCACGCCGACGGCGGCGACACGACTGTCATTCACGCCTGCGTCCTGAACAAGGACGGGTCCACGCGTATCGTCAGCGCGACGACAACCTGCAAGAATAACGAGACGCCATTGCACTGGGCAAATGTAGCGCGGGTAAGCGCCATCGAAACGAAGAACACGACTCAGGACGGCCAAATTGCCACGGCGCAGAGTACGAACACTACTCAGTACTCAGCACGTAGCCTGGATGAAGTGAAACGGAATCCAGGGGCACAGACCCCGGATTCCGCCAGGCTCCATCCGGGCTACGTCCTCGCTTTCCAATTCATCGAGGAGACTTTCGTACGCGTTCCGTAGGATGGGTGGAGGCGCGACGCGCCAATACCCATCGCGATTCTGTGATCGTGTCAGCGGTGAAATACGCCGGAACCCGTCCCGCGTGGATGCAGCGAGCTTGACCGATCCTAGATCTCTCAACCACCTTGACTTTTGGGCTACGCTCCGGTGATCATCCAGTGCTACACCAGCATCGACGCGATCGATCGACAGGCGGTCAAGCTGAAAGAATTTTTGTTGCGCATGGGCAAAAACGCGTCGCAAGGCGCGGTTGGCTTCGTCATCGACCGAACATACCTTGAGATTCGGTTCGCCTTGGAGGAGAAATAAAATGCCAAAGGTCATCGACTCGATTGCGAAGAAACTCGGTGCGACGGTTGTGGGAACCGTTCCAGACTATTCAGCGGGCGCGTTCGGTGCGGCAGTATTAGCCAAGACTTTGCGAGATCGCCTCGAACCCGGTCGCGGCAAACGTCCGGGCAGGCCAAGCAATCGACGCTGGACCAAGCGTTCGAAGGTTCCCATGGCTGTAGAAACAGAGGCTCGTTTGAAGCGACTTGCGAAGATGCTCAGCGATCAAGACCGCCAGGTCACTCCCATGCAGGTTGCGGCACAACTCTTAGAGGAAACTACCGCCACCTACTTCGTCCGGCCCTCGCGCAGAAAATCACGACGCCAAGAGGCTGAGAGATAGAAGCCACATAAACAGGATTGATTCCGCAATTAGCGGTACAACCGTACCGACTCGCGCTCTTCCATCCACGAGTTCTCGTCCGTCAACGCCAGCGCATCCAGATCGTTCGGCGTCGCTGCGGGATCATCCACCCACTGGCGCAACATCTCGCTGCCATTGATCAGGTCAATTGCCAGACGATCTTTCTCATATTCATACGGAAAGTCACGCCAGAGGTCATATCCCGGCTGCAACAAGCGCAGCGCCTTGAAAGCCAGCACGATCAAACGCCACGGCTTGAAGTTCTCGTGATCGTAGGCTGGATCATCGACATGGATCTGGATTCCGGCGCAAAGCTTGCCGGCGTGTTTGTGAAAAGTCGGCTCGAACCAGCACTCGCGCAAACGGCAGCCGCGCAGCCACTCGGGGGCGAGGGACTCCATTTTTTTCAACAACGCGCGCGGCTCGATATCTGGCGCACCGAAGAGTTCTAGCGGCCTGGTCGTGCCACGCCCTTCCGAGAGTGTCGTGCCTTCGAGCATGACCGTGCCGGCGTAACAGCGCGCCATCGATAGGTTAGGCGCGTTGGGGCTAGGATTGATCCAACTTCTTTCACCCAACGGCCAGCCGTAGCCTGGAGCTACCGCCGGATGCCAGCCTGCCATCGTGACGACTTGATAATCGACATCGAGCTTTAGCGTGCTGACAAACCATCCGCCTAATTCACCCAGCGTCAATCCGTGACGCATCGGCAGCGGCCCGGCGCCGACAAAACTTTCCCAACCATCGCGAAGACGCAAACCTTCTACCGGTCGTCCCACCGGATTGGGCCGGTCCAGAACCCACATAGATTTCTTGTACTGTGCAGCGGCTTCGAGGACATAGCGCAGCGTCGTGATAAACGTGTAGATGCGGCAACCGACATCCTGCAAGTCAACTAGCAGCACATCCAAGTTGTCCAACATCGCCGCCGTGGGCCGGCGCACTTCACCGTAGAGACTAAAAACGGAAATGCCGTGCACGGGATCGTGAAAATCCGCCGACTCGACC
>JAERMN010000251.1 GCA_016844625.1 Deltaproteobacteria bacterium | reverse complement strand
CGGCGAGTCGCCGCAGCGAGGCCCTGATATAAGATCGGCGCCTTGCCGAGATCGAGCAGCACGGGAAAATTCTTTTCTTTGAGCGAGCGGCTGTGGGTGTAGTTGAGATAGGTCGCTTCGATGCCGCCGGACTCCAGCGACTGCGCCAGCACCGGCGAATCGCCGATGATCATGATCGTCATTTTATCTCTATTGGGTTCCAAGCCGAGATGCTCGATGGCGAGCATGGCCATCGACCAGACGCCGCCACCGATACTTTGCACGCCGATGCGTTTGCCTCTTAAGTCTTCGGGATTGCGAATGGTCGGCGCGGCGATGAAATCGCCGTCGGCTTTGTTAACGATACCGGCGAAAAACGCCACGTCCAACCCGCCGGCCGCGGCGCTGACCACGGAACCGGGGATCGTGTAGGCGACTTGAATATCGCCGGAGACCAGCGCGGCCATGGTCTGCGGGCCGCTCCGAATGTTGATGACTTCCACATTGACGCCATGCTTGCGAAAGAGACCTTGTTCGGCGCCGATCCACATCGCGACCACTTTTTCGCTGAACGCGCCATGGGCGATGCGCACCAGCGGCAGCTCGGCGGCGATTGCGCCGAGTAACGGCAGGTTAAAAAATAACAGGAACGAAAAGAGGACGACAAACCGGTGTGTTGATGCATGCGTTCGATTCGTTGCCGAGAACCTCCGCAAATAGCTTGGTGGCATTTGCGCGTACCATAGGGGAAGCCCGCGAGCGGGTCAAGCTGGGTTGACAGCACGGCGGTTTCAAGGGTAAGCGTGCGCCATCATGCTATCGGAGGATTTAATGGCGACTGATTTAACAGGGATGACCCGCGTCCATCATGAAAAGCTGATTCGCTTCGTGAGCCGGTCCTTTGAAAAACTCGGAGTTCCACCCAGCGCTGCCGAGATCGCCGCGAACGTGCTCGTGTCCGCCGATCTGCGCGGCGTCGATACCCACGGCGTGATTCGCTTCAATCCGCACGCTTGGTATGTGAAGTGGCTCAAAGATGGCTCGATGACGGCTAAGCCGAATATTCGCGTCGTTACGGAGACTGCTTCCACCGCGCTACTCGATGCCGATAACGGCATGGGCATGGTTGCCGGTTACCGAGCGATGGAGATCGCGATTAAGAAAGCCAAAGGGTCGGGTGTCGGGATCGTTACCGTGCGTAACAGCCGCCACTACGGCATGTCGGCGTATTATTCGATGCTCGCTTTGGCGCACGACATGATCGGCATCGCCATGACCAACGCGAGTCGACAGGTGGTGCCGACCTTCGGTCGCGACGCGCGCTTTGGCACCAATCCGATCTGCTTCGCCGTGCCGGCGAAAGACGAGCGGCCGTTTGTCCTCGACATGGCGACGAACACGGCAGCCGCCGGCAAATTAGAATTAGCTGTTCGCCTCGGTAAGTCGATTCCTACCGGTTGGGCGTTGAATGAGAAAGCCGAGCCGACCACCGATCCGAGAGTGGCGCAGCAGGCGCGCCGCTTGCTGCCGCTCGGCGGTTCGCGCGAGAGCGGCAGCCACAAAGGTTATGGCCTGGGGATACTCGTCGAAATTCTCTGCGGCGTGCTCACCGGCACCATCACGGCGCTCAATGCCAACCAGGAACCGCGCGGTCATTTATTTGGCGCTATTGATCCAGCAGCGTTTCGTCCGGCGGCGGCATTCAAAACCGACATGGACCGGCTGATTCGCGAACTGAAATCCACGCCGCCAGTTGAGGGCGAAAGCCGCGTCTATGTGGCCGGCGAGATCGAGTTTGAAACCGCGGAAGAAAGAAGCGAGCGCGGCATTCCGCTGCACAGCTCCGTGCTCAAGGGATTGAGAGAAGTCAGCGAGCAGGTCGGCGTGCCGTATGACTTGGAATGAGTCGCAGTTGGTCTATTTAGGTCAATTGTGTTTGGACGGCGAAGCTCGCTTCGAATAGGAATAATACGACTCCAAGGACCCATGCCCTGGGCGAGGAAACGCTGCAGAACCGCCTCGACGAGCTATCATCTGTAGCGCCCGCAATCAGTCGCAGGGCGGAACTCAGAAACTACCGCGGCTGATCACGACTTCCTTCAGTACCACGTCTTTGATCGGCCGGTCGCGGGCGTCGCGCGCGGTGTTGCCGATGGCGACGACCACGTCTTGGCCTTTGACCATTTCGCCGAACACGCTGTGGCGGTTATCGAGGTGCAGCGTCGGCGCCAAGGTGATGAAGAACTGGCTGCCGTTGGTGTTCGGACCGGCGTTGGCCATCGAAAGTAAGCCGCCTTTGGTATGGCGCAAGTCGGGATGAAATTCGTCTTCGAAGCGGAATCCCGGCCCCCCCGTGCCATTGCCCAACGGATCGCCGCCCTGGATCATGAAGCCGGGGATGACGCGGTGAAAGATCGTGCCGTTGTAGAGCGGCTTCTTCACTTTCTCGCCGGTCTTGGTGTCGGTCCACTCTTTCGTGCCACTGGCGAGACCGACGAAATTGGCCACGGTCTTGGGCGCTTTGTCGTCGAATAATTGAATCACGATATCGCCCATGCTGGTTTTGAGCGTGGCGTATAGCGGGCCCTTTTTTTCTTGGCTGTTAGCATTTCCGCCGAGCCCGAAGACTGCGCACAGCGCTGCGACGATGAATAGTTTTTTCACTCTTGCCTCCTGCTGATTATTGCTGAGCCAATTCTGCCATGACTTCATTGACAAAGCGTAGGTCCATATATTCTCGGACGGGGCGTTTGGGTTTCGTATTCAGCGCCACCGCTTGCCACTGGGCCATCAAGTCGACACCTCGATGGGTGCGGTATCAGCGCTAGAAAACTGATAATCGCGAAATGAGTCAGGAAACGACGACGCATGGAATTGTCACTTAAGCTAAACAAACTATTCCGGTCGGTCAAGCCGGCTCGCAAGAAAGTGGCATTCCAAGCCGATTAGCCTCTACTCTCGGCGACGTAAAATATCAGCGAAATTACCCGTTGCGCTTTTCGATCCAGTGTTTTGACAATAAGATTCTCGGATGGTATAGGAAACTCTGCCCAAACAGGGGGGGCCTCATCACATGGCTTGGTTTGATCGCAGCGCTGGAGGAAAAAAAGGGCCGGACGAGGAGCTAGAGAAAACTCCGGAGGCGCCGAAGCCAGCGTCCGAGCCGATGCCGGTGGCCGTAGCTCAAGAGCCTAAGCCCGCTCCCAAAGTAGCCGAACCGCCGCCTTCTACCGCTGGCTTGGTCGGCTATCTATATAAAGGGAGTCGCGTCAGCGGCCAACTGAGTTTTCAAGGCCCGGCGCGCATTGACGGCAACGTCGACGGCGAAATTCACTGTCAGGGGACGTTAACGATCGGCCCGGGTGCTGAGGTCAAAGCTAAGATAACCTGCCAGGCCGTGGTGATTCATGGCAAGGTCGAAGGCAACGTGAGCGCCAAGGAGAAAATCGAGCTGATAGCGCCGGCTCGATTGATTGGCAACATAGATGCCCCCAGGCTGATCATCGCCGAGGGTGTGGTGTTTGACGGTGACTGCTCCATGGGAGTGGCCAAGCAAAAAGGTGGAGTCTCAGGTTCGCATAGCGTGGTCGCTGACACAGCTCCAGTGGCTCAAAGCGCCAAAGCTAATAGCTGATTCTCAAACTTAGACTTCGGTTCGCGGTTCATTCCATCCCGAGATCCTACGTTCATCATCGAAGGTAGGTTTTTTCATATTGGGGACTTGGGTTGCGCTCTGCCCAGGCGGATGCCGCCGTAGGAAAGTATAGTTACAGTCGGAAACGGACGAATGATCCACTTAGATTTTAGCATCGTTTATCAAATCATCCTCTTCGTCGTCCTCTGGGTGATCCTCGATAAGCTGATGTTCCAGCCCTATCTGCACTTGCTCGCGGAACGCGACCGCAAAACCACCGGCGCGCAGCATGATTCGAGCGACTTGGAACATGAAGGCGCGCGACTGAAAGCCCAATACGAGGAAAAAATCGCCCAAGCCCAAGCGGCCGGCTATGCGGCAAAAGACGTGATCGTCCAAGAGGGTCGCCAGCAGCGTGAAAAAATCCTAAGTCAGGCGCGCGACGAGGCCGTTGGCACTTTGGCACGGGCGCGTAACGACGTGGCGAGCGCCCTCGAGCAAGAGCGCCGGCTTGCGGCGGCTGAAGTGAGCAACGTGGCCGGCGCGATGGTTGCCAAGGTGTTGGGGAGGACGGTCGGGTGAGCATGGCTGATATCCTAGCACTTCTCGTTCCGGCCCAAGCCTGGGCGGCTGGTGGCGGCGAGCATCATGCGCCGTCGATTCACGATATCTGGTTTCCCCTCGGCAACTTCCTCATCTACGCACTGATAATCGTTAAGTTTGCGCTGCCGCTGGTGCGCGATTTTCTAAAATCGCGCCGCGAGGAGGTGGTTTCGACGATCGCGCAGGCTTCGGCCAAGAAACAACAGGCCCAAGCGTTCGTCAGCGATTACCAAGCCAAGATAGCCGGTTTGAACAATCAGATTCAGACGTTGCAAGCGGCGCTCCGCGATGAGGGCGAGAGAGAAAAGAGTCGGCTCGTTAGCGAAGCCCAGTCGCTGGCGCTGAAGATCAAAGATGACACGCAGTTTCTCGCCGACCAAGAAGTAAAAATCGCCCGCCAGCAGCTGCGTCAGGAGATGGCCAGTCAAGCTGAGGCGGCGGCGCGCGCGCTGGTGCAGCGTCATCTTTCGGCGGCGGATCAGAACCGGCTGGCGGACGAATTCATTCAAAGTATCGGACCGACGCGATGATCGAAGGCAGCTTAGCACGGAGATACACCAAGGCGCTGTTTCAATTGGCCCGCGAAGCGGGCCAGGAAGAAGCGATTGGCCGGCAAATCGAAGAGTTCTTTGCAGCTTATGGCAGCTCGGATTTGCATATGGTGCTGACCAATCCAGCCTTCGATGTGGCGACCCGCAAGCGCGTGCTCATTCAGGTCGCCAATAGCCAACAGCTTTCCGTGCTGACGATTCATTTTCTGTCGCTCTTGCTCGAACGCGACCGGCTCAAGTATCTGCCGGGGATCGCGAGCTGCTATCGCCGTTTGCTGAACGAAGCTAAGGGGCGCGTCGAAGCGAAAGTCGTGAGTGCCAGCGCGCTGGAGCCGGCGCTGATCGAGCGAGTGCGCGAGCAGTTGCGTGAGTTGTCGGGCAAGGAAGTAGTTTTGCAACAAGAAGTCGACCCGGGTCTGCTTGGCGGCCTGACTGTTGAATTGGCAGGAAAAGTTTACGACGGCAGCATTCGCACTCAACTTGAGAAGATGAAACAGCGCATCGCGCGTGGTTATTAAGGAGTGAACGATGGATATCGGAACAGCGGAAATCAGCCGGATTATCAAAGAACAGATCCGCGACTACGAAAAGACGGTTGAAATCCAGGAAGTCGGCACGGTGCTTTCCACCGGCGACGGTATCGCGCGCATTCACGGCCTCGACAAAGTCGCCGCCGGCGAGCTCTTGGAATTCCCCCACAACATCTTCGGCATCGCGCTCAATTTAGAAGAGGACAACGTCGGCGCCGCGCTCTTTGGCGAAACCCACATGATCAAAGAGGGC
>JAERMN010000250.1 GCA_016844625.1 Deltaproteobacteria bacterium | reverse complement strand
GCTGGAGGCGGCGCGCGACGGTTTCATGAACGCGACTGATTTAGCCGACTATTTGGTCGAGCGCGGCATGGCTTTTCGCGCCGCTCATGAAGTGGCCGGTCGGGTGGTGCAATTTTGCATCGGTCAAGGTAAACGTATCGAAGAGCTATCGATGACGGAGCTCAAGCGCTTTTCGAACCGGATCGACAAAAATGTCTATGATTATCTTTCGGCGGAAGCGGTGGTCGGGCGGCGGCGCGCGCTCGGTGGCACGGCGCGCGAGAATGTCGTACGCCGCTTGAAAGAACTGAGGGTTTAGATGAAGCGATTATTATTGCTGGCATTGCTGGTCGCGGCGCTGACCCCAGGCTGCGGCAAAAAAGGTGACCCACGCGCACCGGAGTTTGTCGCGCCCAAACCGATCGTCAATTTGAGCGCGCGGCCGGCGCCCAACGGGGTCACGCTCACGTGGAACCGGCCGACTGAGTATATGGACGGCAAGGAGATCAAAGATCTGGCGAGCTTCGTGATTTTCCGCAAGGAAATTTCGCCGAGCTGCCTCGACTGTCCGGTGCCCTATCGCCAATTGACGACGGTCAACGTCGAGGACCGGGAGAAATTCGTCAAACAAAAACAGTATCGCTTCGACGACGATGAAGTGCGGTCCAAAACGATTTATCGCTACCGCGTGGCGGCGCAGCTCTACGACGGTGCGCTCAGCGCGCCGTCCAACGAAGTAGAAATTACCCGCTAAGAGATCAGTCATGAATCATTTTGAATATCGCAACGGAGAAATGTTCGCCGAGGCGGTGCCGCTTAGACGCATCGCCCAGGAAGTCGGCACGCCGGCCTATATTTATAGTCTGGCGACGCTCAAGCGTCATTACAGCGTCTTCGACCAAGCGTTCGCCAAGGTGCCGCATATCGTCTGTTTTTCGGTGAAGGCCAATTCCAATCTGGCGCTGCTCCACAGTTTCGCCAAACAGGGGAGCGGTTTCGATATCGTTTCGGGCGGCGAACTGTTTCGCGCGCTCAAAGCCGGCGGCGATCCTAAGAAGATCGTTTTTTCCGGTGTCGGCAAGAAAAAGCAAGAAATCGAATACGCTCTCAACTCCGGCATCCTGATGTTCAACGTCGAGTCGGAAGAGGAGCTGGCCGCGCTGAACGAGATCGCCGCCGGCGTCAAGAAGAAGGCGCCGATCAGCTTGAGGGTCAATCCCGACGTCGATCCGCAAACCCATCCTTATATTTCCACCGGCATGAAAAAATCGAAGTTCGGTGTCGATATTAAGAAATCGCTCGACACCTACAAGAAAGCGCTGTCGATGAAAAACCTAGAGGTCGTCGGTGTCGATTGCCACATCGGTTCGCAGCTGACTTCGCTGACGCCGTTCGTCGATGCATTAGCAAAAGTGCGCGAGTATTTGGACCGCGTGCTCGCCGGCGAGTTGAAAAAAGAAGGCGCGCAGATTCGTTATCTCGATCTCGGCGGCGGCCTGGGAATTAACTATAACGACGAAACCCCACCGCTGCCCGATGATTACGCCAAGGCGATCATTCAGGGTTTAGAAGGACTCGATGTCACTTTGATCCTTGAGCCTGGCCGAGTCATCGTCGGTAACGCGGGCATCCTGCTCACCGAAGTGCAGTACATCAAAGAAACCGACACGAAAAACTTCGTTATCGTCGACGGCGGCATGAACGATCTGATCCGCCCGGCACTGTATGGCTCCTATCAAGCGATCCGGCCGGTGGTTGAAAGCAAAGCGGAAACGATAAACGCCGACGTGGTCGGGCCGATCTGCGAGAGCGGCGACTTCTTCGCCAAAGACCGCGACATCGCTCGGCCCAAGCGCGGTGATTTGCTCGCGGTGATGAGCGCGGGCGCGTACGGTTTTACCATGGCGTCGAACTACAATTCGCACCCCAAACCGCCGGAGGTGTTGGTCGACGGTGACAAATATTATATCGTGCGCAAGCGCGAGACGTTGGATGACTTGATCAACGGCGAGGTCATTCCGGCGGCGCTGCAATAATTTCGTTCAAAAGTTCAACCGTTCAAAGGTTCAGGGCATGGAACTCGAGTTCACCAAGATGCATGGCGCGGGTAACGATTTTGTTTTCCTCAATTGCCTGAAAAGCAACATCGACAATCTAGCAGCGATCGCGAACAAACTCTGCGACCGGCGCTTTGGCATTGGCGCCGATCAGTTGTTGACCGTCCATCCATCCAAAGTCGCCGACTTCAAGATGGAAATCTACAACGCCGACGGCAGCCAAGTCGAGATGTGCGGCAACGGCATCCGTTGCTTCGCCAAATATGTTTACGATCACGGCATCACGCAGAAGAAAGAATTGGCAGTCGAAACCCTCGCCGGCATCATCCGGCCAAAAATCGTCGGCGATCTCGTCGAAGTCGACATGGGCGAGCCGATTCTCGACGGACGCAAGATTCCCGTCGACGGCGATGGCGAGATTAAGAACCGGCCGTTGACGGTGGACGGCAAGACTTACGAAGTGACCTGCGTGTCGATGGGCAACCCCCATTGCGTGCTCTATTTGGACGATATCGATTCCTTAGACTTGGAAAAGCTCGGGCCGCATTTCGAACACCACCAGTTTTTTCCTAAACGGGTGAACACCGAGTTCATCAAGATCATCAGTCCATTGGAAGTGAATATGCGCGTCTGGGAGCGCGGCGCCGGCGAGACCTGGGCCTGTGGCACCGGCGCCAGCGCGGTGGGCGTCGCCGGCGTGTTGACCGGCCGCACGGCGCGCAAGGTGACGATTCACTTAAAGGGCGGCGATCTATTGATCGAATGGCGCGCCAACAACCGCGTTTATATGACCGGCGGCGCGGCGGAAGTTTTTCACGGCACCGTGAAAGTATTATAGTTGGGCAATTGCCGCGCATTCCTGCGGCGATGAACATGAGAGCTGCCACGCGCCAATCCCGTTTGCTTGCAGTTGCTCTAACTTTCGCTTTCGCACTGCTTGCGTCATCCTGCGCGTCCGGGCCCCAGTCGATTACCGTCACCTCGGTCGACCGTGCGATTGAGCCGCCTCCCCATGGAACCAAGGACTACCCGCAGGCATTCCGAGCGATTCTTTCGGTGATGCTCAGAAATTTGCAGTTGCCGCCAGTTGAGGTTTCGATCATCCTATTTCCCTCGCAAACTTCTTATGTAGAAGGCGTGGCCGCCGATGCCGAACGGGATCTCCAGCAGCTGCGTAAAGTGCTGGGGCCGTTGGCAAAGAATCTACGCGACGAAGAGTTTCTTGCCAGGGCGCGGGAAACCGCGCTGAGCACCGACGCCGTCGGTAAGCACAAGCGGGTGCTGCTTAACGAATCGCGCCTGGCCAAGCACCCTTGGCCGGAGTGGATGAAAGTGTTGGCCCATGAGCTCGCGCATTCGGTCGAGTTTGCGCTAGTTGAAGGCCGCCCGGCGCTTTGGGATCGCTGGTTGACCGAAGGGTTTGCCGAATGGGTCGGCTACAAAGTTCTCGACCTGCTCGGCACCGAAAGCTTCGCCAAGAGTCAGGAGCAACGCTTGGCGCTGATGCGAACGGCGAAAAACTTTCAAACCTTTCCGTCGCTCGGCCAATTGGCGGCGGGAACCGATTTCCACGCCTGGGCGCGCACGCTTGGCATCGAGGCGACCTACGGGCAGGCTTTGATTGCGGTCGACTACTTGATTGAGCAGAAGGGACTGGCCGCCGTGCTCGAATATTTTCGCCTGTTCAGAAAATCGAACAATCGCGAGCAAAACTTCACGACGGCTTTCGGCGAGACTCACGCGGCATTTGACGAGAAGTTCAGCCGGCGCATGACGGTGTTGCTCGACCGATGAATTCTTGCGATAAAGGAGCCAGCTATGTTTACCGGTTCGATGGTCGCATTGGTGACGCCGTTTAATAACGGCCAAGTGGATTGGCAGACTCTCGAAGCGTTGGTCGAGTTTCATATTCGCAACGGCACGCAGGGTATCGTCCCTTGCGGCACCACCGGCGAGTCGGCCACGCTCAGCCATCAAGAACACGACGATGTCATCCGCGCCGTCATCAGGGCGGTTCACAAACGGGTGCCGGTGATCGCCGGCACCGGTTCTAACTCCACCGATGAAGCGGTGCGGCTCACGCGCGAAGCGGAGAAGTCCGGCGCGGACGGCGCGCTGCTGATCTCGCCGTATTACAATCGGCCAACCCAGGAAGGCATCTATCAACACTATAAAAAAGTCGCGTCGGAAGTCGGCATTCCGATCATCATTTACAACATCCCCGGCCGCACCGGTTCGAAGATCGAGCCGGAGACCTTGGCGCGTCTGGCTGAAATCAGCAATGTCGCCGGCGTCAAAGAAGCGACCGGTTCAGTAGACCAGGCCATCGATGTCATTCGTCTATGCGGCGACCGCTTGGCGGTGTACTCCGGCGAGGATTCACTGATCTATTCGCTTATGGCTTTGGGCGGTAAAGGCGTGATCTCCACGGTCGCCAACGTCGCGCCGAAGGAAACTGCGCAACTGACGGAAGCCTGCCTGAAAGGAAACTGGGAGAAGGGGCGGGAAATTCAATTCAAGCTCATCCCGTTGATCCGTAGCCTGTTCCTTGAAACCAATCCGATCCCGGTCAAAACCGCGCTCTCGCTCATGGGCAAATGCAGTGGCGAACTGCGCTTGCCGATGACGCCGATGGCCGAAGGCAATTTGACAAAGCTCAGCCAAGCGATGCGCGAGTTCGGTCTGCTGCATTAGCTTTCAGCGGCCAGTAATCACCTTTTGACGACGCAACCTAAATGGCTTTGAATCTCATCGTGTGCGGCATCGGCGGTAGGATGGGGGGCGCGGTTGTCCGTGCGATTCAGCAATCACGGGAGGTAAGATTGACCGCGGCCATCGATAAGCCTGGCAGCGCGCGTTTAGGCAAAGACGCTGGGGAACTGGCCGCGGCCGGCCGTATCGGCGTTGCTGTAAGCGATAAGATCGAACCCCACTTCAAACCCAACACGGTGATGATCGACTTTACCAATCCAGAAGCGTCCATGAGTTATTTGCGCGCCGCGGCGAAAAAAACGATGCCCATGGTCATTGCTACTACCGGATTCAATCCAGCCCAGTTGGCAGAGATCAAACGTTTAGCGCGGCGCACGCCGACCTTGCTCTCAGCAAACACCAGTTTGGGCGTCAATGTTCTGGTTTCGCTTTTGGGCCAAGCGGCGACGATGCTCGGCGATGACTACGACGTCGAGATCATCGAAGCACACCACCGCTTCAAAAAAGACGCGCCCAGCGGCACCGCATTGGCAATGGGCCGCGCTGTCGCCCAGGCGCTCAAGCGCGATCTCGACCAGGTCGGTGTCAACGGCCGCAAAGGCATCGTCGGCGCGCGCAGCAAAAATGAGATTGCCCTGCTCTCGGTCCGCGCCGGCGACATTGTCGGCGAGCATACCGTCATCTTCGGCGGCATCGGCGAGAGGATCGAGTTCATCCACCGCGCCCACAGCCGCGACACCTTCGCCCACGGCGCGCTCCGCGCCGCAAAGTGGCTGGCGAAGAAGAAGCCTGGGTTGTATGGGATGCAGGATGTGTTGGGG
>JAERMN010000249.1 GCA_016844625.1 Deltaproteobacteria bacterium | reverse complement strand
GCGATCATCTCGCCGAACTTACCGCAGAATTCGCCGATCGATCCGTTGTGCACGAAGTCCGCCATATCATCCAACGGTCCTTCTTCTCGATTGATAATCGCTAACAGCGCGCCATTGCGTTTCGCGACCACTGGGAATGATGCCGCCGGCTGCACTTGCAGCGACGAGCCCATGACGATGAAGATATCGGCTTCTTCCGTCCACTCCTGCGCCGTGCGCATTGCCTGCTCGGGCATGGCTTGACCGAACGAAACCGTCGCCGACTTGAGGATCCCGTCGCAGGCATCGCACCTCGGCGCGGAAAACTCGCCGACTAATCGACTGATGATCGGCTCGGGTTCGAACTCTTTGCTACAGTTCATGCAAACGATCTTTCGATTCGAGCCGTGCAGCTCGACAATCTTGTCGTCCGGCAGCCCGGCAATGCTGTGAAGACCGTCAACATTTTGGGTGATCAGCCCGATCAGTTTTTCCTTGACGCTGAGCGACTGGACGAAGTAGTGGCCGATGTTGGGTCTGGCGCTTTTATATTGCTCCCAACCGTCGAGGCGGCGCCTCCAGGCCTCGATGCGCGCGGCTTCGCTGCTCATGTATTCCTGAAATGTCACCGGCCGATAACGTGTCCAGATGCCGCCCGGACTGCGAAAGTCGGGGATACCGGATTCGGTGCTAATACCGGCGCCGGTAAAAACGACGATCTGATCGCTTGCGCGAATCTTTGCGGCGAAGTCTTCAAGCTTCAACATACAAGCAGCCACTTCGCGGCCGGGGTATTAACCCCGGCGCTGATTAAAATATCGCAAAGGGGATGCTCACCCCCTTTGGAACCCCTATTTAATGGTTCCACGCTGCAAGCAGCGTGGTCAACCTCGAATGCAAAACTTATAGAACAGCCAGAGTGGCGATGACAACTGAAAATCACTGCGCGCTTTTGCCGCCATCCGGTAATTTGAGCGACAGCGCGATAATTCCCCCGGCGGTGATCAGAATCCCGGTGATCACGAATCCTAGGGAAAAAAGCTTCGCGTCGCCCATGACACCGATAAAAGTCGGAATCGCGCCACCACCGATCAGATAGCCAAATGGAATCGTGAAACCGACCGCGAGATTGCGCGCCTGAGGCGGCGCAAGAACCGCCAAAGCGGCAAATCCCGCTGGGAAGAACCACACGGCGAGCGCCGGTTGGATAATCACCGCGGCACTCATCCAATGGTCCGAGACCAAACCAAGCAGCAACGTTAAAAGACCCGTAACCATCAGGCTCACCACCATCGTCCGCTTCGGTCCGAGCCGGTCAGAAACCCACCCGCCAAGCACGCCCAATATCGGACCGTAGGAGCGCGAGAAAGCAGTAACGGTGTTCGCCCAACTCGCATCCACATGGCGTTCGCTGACGAGGTAGAGCGGCAACATAGCGTAAATACCGACCGTGGAGCTCACGCCCATGCCGAAAAGAATCAGCATGATCCAGAATGCCGAGGAGCGGACGAGCACACCGAAGGCGTTCGACGCCGGCGATTGGCCGGCGAATCGGCCGCCCCGTCCGTAACGATAGTAAGCGAAGGTGATAAGCACGGAGGCGAGCCCCAACACGGCCAGCGCCGCGCGCCAAGTCGAGCGAGTGAGAAACAGTTCGGCGACAAAGGGTCCGGTAAAAAACGCAAGATTGGGCGCCAGCTCGTGGATCGCGATCGCTTTGCCCCAGTGGCGCTGATCGACCAGCGCAGTGATCGTCGCGATCGCCGACGGCATGTAAAGCCCGGCGGCGAATCCCAACGCGTACAAACCGCCGCGCATCGCCCAAAGACTGCTCGAACCTGAAAGAAGGAAAAGCGCCAGTCCGACACCAGTGCCAGACAGTAGAATCGTTTGGCGATGGTTCGTGCGCGATGAGAGAAATCCCGAGCCAAGCAAGCCCGACAGGTAGCCGGCGGAGATGAGGAAGAAAAAAAAGCCGGCTTGACCGTGGTTGATCGCCAGTTCCTTTTCAATCGTCGGCAAGAGCGGGGAGAAAATAACCCGGGAAATAAAGTTAAGGAGAAAAATCAGCACGAGAAAGACCAGCGGACCGATTTGCAGCCAAAACGAATCGGCTCGGCCGGTTGACGACGCGTCGATTTCCGCCGTTGCGCTTTTCTTCTTCGTCATCTTTGATGTATCTTCGCGTTGCCTAAATAATCGGTAACTCTTAATGTTTACAACGCGGTCGCAAAAGATGCCAATGCATTGGCGACGCCCAGGAGGAAATATGCTCGGCAGAAAAATCGCGCTGATCACCATTCTCATGACGATCAGCATCCAATCGAACGCAGCTTTTTGCGCCACGACCCAGACATCCTTGCGTCTCCTCTACCCGAGCTTCGCCGGCAGTTGGGCGACGGCATGGATCGCCAAGGAAGCAGGTTATTTCAGCGCCGAAGGTTTAGATGTCGAACTGATTCGTGTCGGCGGTAGCACTCGCATGGTTGCCGCCATGCTCGGCGGCAGCGCGCCGATCATTCAGGCCGGTGCCATTGCGGCGCTCACCGCCAACGTCGCCGGTGGCGACGTTGTGATCATCGGTTCCACGGGTACCGTCTCACCCTTTCGTCTGATCGCACGCCCCGAGATCAAGCAGCCGTCCGACTTGAGAGGCAAAAAGGCCGGCATCACAACTTTCGGCTCGACCTCCGATCAAATCGTGCGCATCGCTTTGAAACAGTTCGGTCTGGAACCGAATAAAGATGTCGCGCTTTTGACGTTTGGCGCGCAACCGGAGGTCTTCGCGGCATTGCAACATGGCGCCGTGCAGGCAGCGCCGCTGAGCTACCCACTCTATCCAAAGGCGATGAAAAGCGGCATGCGCGAGCTGGTCAATTTCGCCGATCTCGGCGTCGAGGACATCAATGGCACCGTGATTACCACGCGCTCGTTTGTCGCCCAGCAGCGCGACACGGCACTGCGCTTCATGCGCGCCTTTACGCGCGGCATGCAGCGCTATCGCATGGATAAAGAATTCAGCAAAAAGGTCTTGGGTAAATACGGCAAGATCACCGACGATGAAATCATGGAAGGAACCTGGCAAGACTACGCGCCGACATTGCAGAAAAGCCCGCGCCCGTCGCTCAAGGCGATCCAGTTTATGATCGAGAACCAATTCCCAGGGAAAAAGCCGCTGCCGAAACCGGAACAATTCGTCGACTTCTCGCTCGCCGAGCAGTTGGAAAAGAGCGGCTTCATCGACTCGCTTTACAAATAGTCCAGTCGGGCCGGATGAAACACAGAATTCGACTTACGGTGATTTTTCAATCGTTACCGGCCCTGTATATTGTTGACCACTTCGATTCCGGCACCGTCAAAGTCCCGGCCTTCCTCGTTGCAAGGCACGATGAATTTCACGCCACCTTGCGTGCCAGCTCGCGAATCTGATCCATCGACTCTTTCAACTCCGGCGCATACACGCGCGGCACGCACTCGCCGCAAATTTCGTTGGCGAGACTGCTGACCGATCGTAGTCCAGCGTCGAGCGCCGGCGCGCGGCCGTTCGGCAGCGCGCCGTTAATCTCAACGAGCCCTTGCAAACAGATCACCAGATTCGCCAAGAGCGAGTGCATCGTCTCTTCATCCGGCATGATCTGGCTGCGATAGAGCAAATCATGCACGGTTTGGAGCTCGCCGCGAAACACCCTGACAGTGCTTTCCAGCCGGCGCACGACTAATTCTGGCAATACGCCCTGCTCCGCTTGCAGTTGCTGCACCGAGCCAAGATCGGAAAAGACCAGATGCAAATTCGTGCGCACTCGGTCCAAGCGATCTTCAAACGTCGTGCGGTGAATCTCTTCGGTGAGTTCTTCTTGACGGCGCGACACCAATTTCGAAATCACGCAACCGAAGATCAGCAACCCGGCCGCGCCTTCAATGATGGCAAAAATGCGCAGCGCGCCGGTGGGGATCACATCGCCATAACCGATCGACAGCGCCGTAACGAAACTGAAATAGATGGCGGTCCACAAACCGTCCAAATCCGGTTTCACGGCACTGTTTCCAGCTTGCAGGCCCCAACCCATGCCAATGCCCGCAAGCCAATAGATCAACCCGAAAACCAAAATCATGCCAAGCCACACGCTGACGAGGGTTTCCAAAGACAAATTCGCGAGCAGCTCCAACCAGGATAGCCGGCGCGAAGTTCCTAATTGGGCTGACGATTTAACGGGCGCTGGGGCTACCGGCGCGTCACTCTTGTCGATAACAGCGCCGGATTCTGTCCAATCGGCCATGCCGCCGACGTAGTAGCGAAGATTGCGGTAACCCATCGCTTCGAGCAAGCTCACAGCCTGCTTGCCCAACGGTCAGGTTGGACCCGCGCAATAAATCGCAATCTCTTGCTCTAAATTGGAAAGTAGTTGGCGCGCTCGGGTTTCAATATGCGCCAATGGAAGATTGATCGATCCGGGGATATGGCCGGCCTTGAATGAGTCCGGCGGCATCACATTGACGATCGCCAACGCCCGATCCTGCAAGCGCGCAAGAATTTCTTCGCGTGAAATGGTCGAATACTCACGAGTCGGCTCTTGGGTTTGCGGCTTCGCCATTGGATCGAGACTCCCACCCGTGGCATTCAATGGATCATTATCGCGCTAGCGCGGCGGCAAGAATCTAAACCAAGAGCCGAAGAATCTCGTCAGGCACGTTTTCCCTAACCTGCGGATAGGATTCGATGAGACGAGCGATATCGGCGAGATCTTTCTGGCGCTTGCTCGGGCGGCGAGAAGAATCGAGAGCCGCCCATATCTTGTCTTGAAGAACATCCTCAAGGCTGGCAACAGGCAATCTAATCCCCAGAACATCGCGCACCGACGCACGAGCTAGAAAAGATTCGTAGCGCGGATCGGTCTGAAGCTGTAGCCGCAGATCAGAGCCCTGCGTAGAAACAATCATGCTTTGTGGAACGCGCTCGATAGTAAATTCTTCGCCCAGAAGCCGTTCTATCTCCGAGCGTTGCTTCGCCGCAATCACGATATCGAGATCGACACTTACGAGGGGATCGACATAAGCACTGACCCCGTAACCACCGATCACACAATAGCAAATGTCGTTCGCGGTCAACAGCTCAATCGCGCGACTCAAAAAGTCCGCGTGATCAGCCGCGACAACTTTCCAAAAAGCTTGTGCTCGCATAGGGTAACTCGCGCATACGCCTCAACTGCGGTTCATGATAGCAGCGGGAGGGTAGGCAACAAACTGGCACGTGTCCGCACAACGCGAAGATACCGATTTGGCGCTGCCCCGCCTCCTAAACATAAGCGTAGTTCTATACGTCGCCCCAAACATCCCGCGCGACATCGACGACCAGTTTTAGTTTCGCGATCTGGTCATCGATCGTCAGCTTGTTGCCCAACACCGTGCTGGAAAAACCACACTGCGGGCTGATGCCTTTTCCAAGGCCCCAGTCTTCGTGGTCACCAAACCGAGAATAAGCTTTTTATCCTTCGCCATGTAGCGCAGCGGCGCGAAATTGCCGGCGCGCGCCGTGTCGAACTCCAAGAAGTAGCCGTCGACCTTTAATTCGTTAAACAGTACTTCCGCGACCGGATCGTAGCCGCCTTCGGCGACCCAGGCGCTGGCAAAATTTCCGCGGCATAGATGCGTGCACACCGACATGTTCGCCGGGCGTTCTTTGATGCACTCGTTGATCAGATTCGCATACAAAGAAGGCAACTTGTCGGGATCTTCGCCGATCCTCTTCGCACCCTCGCGCATTTTGGGATCGCACAGATAGGCGAAGTTCACGTCATCGATTTCCAAATAAGTGCAGCCGGCGGCGCCGAGCTGGGCAATTTCTTCGCGGAACACCCGCGCCAGCTCCGCGAAGAAGTCCGCCATCTCCGGATAAGCGACCTTATCGACACCGCCGCGTCCCGTGCGAAAGTGCACTAATGACGGCGATGGAATGCACTGCTTTGCCGTCTGTTTGGTCACTGACGCGAGGAAATTGAAATTTTCGACCTCGATACCGCCGCGTGGGTGTCCTAGTTTTCCCGTGACAACAAATTGAGTGGGCGAGCGCTGCACGTCGGAGTCGGGATTCTGAAAATGTTTGGCCGAGTCCGGCAGCAACCCTTCGACGACTTTGATGCCGTCGAACCGACTCAAAAAATCGGCGTGCCACAGCGTGCGGCGAAATTCGCCGTCGGTGATGCCCTGCATGCCGACATCTTCCTGCATCTTCACCGCGTCGCGAATCGCCCGGTCTTCGACCTCGCGCAACTGCGCCGCCGTGATTTCACCTTTAGCATGCTTATCCCGCGCGTCACGCAGCTCCCGCGGACGCAGCAAACTGCCGACATGATTGGCGCGGAACGGCGCTTTCTTCCCTTCAGCCATGACTCGACCCCTTTCCTCTGTTTGTCCTAGCTCTACCATTTTTTTGCCTCTTGTAATAAGCCCAAGGTGAAAGTTTGTATTGATCAACCCCGCAGCAAGCTGCACGGTATCCGACGTTGAGATTTGTTTTAAGGGCGTCACCCCCGAATGTTTTTATCGGGGGTCCAGGTTCGGACCCGTCTGGATTCCCGCTTAAAGCATGCGGGAATGACGGACTTCGGAGAGGCAATTAGTTTAACGCAGCAATGAACGCGGAATCAGCCACAGATATCGACAGGATAACTACAAATGCGCACCGAACTCATTAGCATCCCCACGCCGACTCATCCGCTCGATGGCGCCTATTACACACCCGACGGGCCGAGCAAAGGCGCGGTCATGTATTGTCACGGCAACCAGATGAACTTTTACGTCTGCGCCGCGCGCTTTCTCGCGCCCCATATCGCAGCGCTGGGCTACGAATACTTGGCGTTTAACCGGCGCGGTCACGACTCGGTAAGCACATTCGACAGCCGCGAGTGCGTCGGCGGCGCCTATCAGACCGTCGCCGAAGGAGTGGAAGACAACGCGCTGGCAGCAAAACACCTAGTTGCCAAAGGATTTTCCAATCCGATCGTTATCGGCCACAGCAACGGCGGCGTGCTCGCCAGCGAACATGTCGCGAATCATCCGGAGACCAAAGCTTTAATCTTGTTATCTGCCCATGCCGGCGGCAACCGAATGACGAGTCCGAGCGCGGCGCGCAACTTCTCGCTAGCAGGCGAAACGGACACGCTAAAGAAACAAGCGGAAGCGCTGGTGGCCGCGGGCAAACCGAGACAGCTGATGCTCATCCCGGCTTGGTGGTGGGTGATCTCCGCGCGCACTTACTTGGACCGCCTGACCAACGCGCCGGATCTGGTAGCGAATGCCGCTAAGATTAAATGTCCCGTCCTGTTTATCCGCGGCGACCAAGAGCCGATGGAAAATTATCCGGCCGAACACTTCAAAGAAAACTGCGCCGGCCCCTGCGAAGTCGTCATCGTGCCCAACTGCGACCACTTCTACGTCGGCGCCGAAAATCGAGTCGCGAAGATCGTGACGGATTGGCTAGAGCGCACTCTCGACCAACAGCTTCTTTTAGATTCCGTCGCTTAACGGCTGGAACGAATTGAACGCCTTGAACGATTGGAACTCTTGTCTAATGTTTAGAGCGCCGGCCATTCCTTAAGCAAGCGTCCGTAGCCTGCCATTGGATATTTCAACCCGAGCTTAGACAGCACGTACCAGAACATCGCCGGGTTGCTGGCGATGACGGTGGCATTCAGCTCAGACTCGATGCGTTCCAAACACTTGATCGGATCGAGCACTGCGCCTTGAAAATAGAT
>JAERMN010000248.1 GCA_016844625.1 Deltaproteobacteria bacterium | reverse complement strand
ATGACGTGATAGAGCAGACCGGGTGCGAAGACTCTCGGACGACGGGCCATGATTGGAGAATTAGCAAAAACCGGGGATCAATGTCAAGACTGTAGTGATTGTTATGTCTGACCCCGCCTCCCCATCCGGCCACTCGATGATTTTCGGTCTCGGCATAAAAATCTTCTCTAGCCGTTTTTCTTCACCTGTCTCCGCCGGGTGTGAAGCACCGATTCAGTGTAGCCGTTCTCCGCCGCTCTTCCTTTGAAGACAAGATCGAGCGCCGCTTGGAATGCAATACTCTTAGCGAAACTGGGTGCCATGTTACGATACTGTCGATCGCCGTGGTTCTGCTGGTCAACGATGCTGGCCATGCGTTCGAAAGTCTTTGTCACTTGCGGCTCGGTGACGACGCCGTGATGCAGCCAATTGGCGATATGTTGGCTCGATATCCGCAGCGTCGCGCGGTCTTCCATCAAGCCGACATTGTTGATGTCCGGCACCTTGGAGCAACCGACGCCTTGATCGACCCAGCGAACCACGTAGCCGAGAATTCCTTGGGCGTTATTGTCCAGTTCCTGCTGGATCTCTTCCGCCGTCAACTTCCGGTTAAGCAGCGGCGGCGTCAGGATCGTTGCCATACTCGCGCGGGTGCGGCGCCCGAGCTCGGCTTGTTTCTTCGCAACATCGACTTGGTGATAGTGCAAGGCGTGAAGCGTTGCCGCTGTCGGCGAAGGCACCCAAGCGGTATTGGCGCCGGCATTAGGATGAGCTGCTTTGCTTTCAACCATCTTGCGCATCTCCTCCGGCATGGTCCACATGCCCTTGCCGATTTGCGCCTTGCCGACCAGTCCGGTCTCGATCCCGATATCGACATTCCAATCCTCGTAGGCGCTGAGCCAGGGCTGGCTTCTGATTTCTAGCTTGGGCAGCATGGCGCCTAACTCCATGCTGGTGTGGATCTCATCGCCGGTGCGGTCAAGAAATCCGGTATTGATAAACACGACTCGCTCGCGCGCTGCGCGGATCGATTCTTTCAAATTCACTGTAAGGCGGCGTTCTTCGTCCATGATGCCGATCTTAATTGTATTGCGCGCTAGAGCGATCTCGTCTTCCACCCTGGCGAACAATTCCACCGTCGCCGCGACTTCTGCCGGGCCGTGCATCTTGGGTTTGACGATGTAGACGCTGCCCGTGCGGCTGTTGACGAAGTTCCCCGTACGCTTGAGATCGTGCAACGCCGCCAACGCCGTGACCATCGCGTCAAGAAAACCCTCGGGGATCTCTTCGCCTCCTACCGTGGTCACGGCGTCCGTGTACATGTGGATGCCGACGTTGCGCACGAGCATCAAGCTTCGGCCCGGCAGCGTCAGGCTTTGACCATTGGGCGCAGTAAAGACTCTGTCGGCGTTCAGCTTTCGCGTGATCTCACGCCCGCCTTTTTCAAAGCTCGCTGCCAACGTGCCGCGCATGATGCCGTTCCAGTTGCGGTAGATCCTCACCTTGTCGGCGCCGTCCACGGCCGCGACCGAATCTTCGCAGTCTTGAATCGTCGTCAGCGCCGACTCAACAATGACATCCTTCACGCCGGCGGGATGCAGCTTGCCGATGGGATGGTTGCGGTCGATCTGAATCTCGATGTGCAATTCATGGTTCTTGAAAAGGATGCTCGCTAGCTCCCCTTCTTTTAGCGCGTAGCCGGCGAATTTTTGCCGATCGGCCAAGCCCGCTTCGCGTCCGTCCTTGAGCGTAGCCACAAGTTGCATCGCGCCGTTGACGTCACCAAGCGAAAATCTCGCGACATCGGAAAACTTTCCGGCCGCAAGACCAACCGCATCATCGAGAAAATCTTCGGTCCTGGCGATGACCCTGGCACCGCGTACCGGATTGTAAGTTTCGCCCTTCTCCGCGCGGTCATCTTCGGGAATAACATCCGTGCCGTACAGAGCGTCATACAGACTGCCCCAGCGGGCATTGGCCGCGTTGAGCGCGTAGCGCGCGTTGTCGAGAGGCACGACAAGCTGCGGTCCGGAGACTTTGGCGATCTCGCGATCGACGTTGGCCGTCGCGGCTTGAAAATGTTCACCCTCTGGAACCAGGTAGCCGATGGTTTTGAGAAACGTCTGGTATGCAACCACATCTAAAGGCTTACCGCGGTGGCTGAGACACCAGAAGTCAATCTCGCGTTGGAGCACATCGCGCTTGTCGAGCAGCGCGCGATTCTTCGGCCCAAGGTCATGAACAATCCGAGCCAAGCTCGCCCAAAACCCATCTCCGTCTACGCCCGTGCCCGGAGCAATCTCGTCGCGCACCAGCGCATACAATTCCTGGTCAATTCGTAACCCGCCAATTTCGACTGGTAGTGGCATGGTCTAGTTCTCCCGCAAATAGGCTATTGTCATCCCGAGAGCGCAGCGAAATATTTGCTTTTTGTCCCGTGTCACGCACAACTTTGTCTCTCAGCCGACAACGGAAAATATCAAAGCAGATTCTTCGTCGCAACTCTCCTCAGAATGACAGCCGAAACAAAAGAGTCCTAGGCTAACTGGCCAGCGCTCGTAGCGGCGCGCCGGCCGCACGACCTGCGGCGGATGCCAGTGGTTTCGCAATAAACCGCTGGATCGATTGGTCGTTGGCGAAAATCTTTTGCGTCCGCGCGATGTCGACCTCGATGGCGATGATGTTCGGATCGTCGGTCCGCGCCGATCTGAACACGCCGTTGTGAATCATGCGTTGAACCGACAAACGATTATCGCCGTTCGGTGTCACATAATGGACCAGATCGGTTTTATAGCGATGCAAGAGAAAGAAATGCATCAGCGACATCAAGCGGCGGTTGCGATATTTTTTAACCGTATTCTGGTCCTTGACGGCGAGAAATTTTCGCCCCTCACGATCTCTGTCGACGCGGAAGATGATTTCGGCGATCTTATCACGCGCCTCATCGAAAACATTGAGCATCATCTCTTCGGCGCCGGCCCAGCGTTCTTTGAGCTCGACGCTCAGTCCTCCTTGGTTGTAGAGTCCCTGTTTGTTCCAATGATCGGTCCACATGCGCAGCCACCTTTCGAGCACGCTGGTCGGCACCTCGATCGCTTTTCGATGCTGCGTCTCGGTTGATTTTCCGCCCATGGAGGACGTCGTCAGCGAGGGCCCGCGGGCGGCGCGCCGGAAGCGATCCGCCCAGTCACCGCCGACGAAAGTCTGCGGATATTGTGCCGGGTCGTTGGCTAGCCGGAGCGCGCGCTGCACCAGTCTGACGAATCCGAGCACGCCTTCTTCCTTTAGCGCGCGCGCCAGACGCCCGTTCATCAACGCTTCGTTTTGATGTCCGCCGTAGGTAATGAAGTTAAAGACATAGCCCATCTTACCCAGCTCCTGGGCGAAACCGCGGATCTGGTCGTCGGTAAAGCCCCAAGCGTCCCAGTTCCACGACGGCGACAGATTGTAGGCGAGCATCTTTTGCGGAAAAACCGCATGGATGGCGTCGGCCCAACTTTTGTCATCCTCCAGATCCGGCTTGGCCGTCTCGCGCCAAAGCAGATCGGCAAACGGCGCGGTTGCCAATCCTCTTCGAATCGCCATGTCGCGCCCGCCGGTGATTTGGTAAAAACCCTCGGGCGTGCGCGGCAGATCCCAATCCCAGAAAATGTCGATGCCCATGGAGGCCGCCTGCTCGCGCGCTTCCGCATGGGAGACACTGTTGGCAAATTTCCTCCACTGCTCGATGGACATCGCGTGCTTGCCGTGGTCTTGAAGCCGGGCTTGCATAGCATCCGCCACCGCGCCAACGTAGGTTTTGAGGCTCGCCTTTTCCGCCCAAGCCTGGCGCACCGCTAAGAGTACAGCGTCCATCGTTTCATCGATGACTTTTTTGATCGTGATCTCGGACACGGCCAACTGCTCGCGGAAATTCCGCGATCCTACCCCCTGCCGGCGAAATCGCTGACGCAGGTTTTTGAGCGCGCCGTTCTCCTTCTTAATCTTGGCTATGCCCTCGTTGATTCGGCCATCGCAATGTTCGCGGCGTAACCAATCCTCCGCGGCTTTGTAAGCCTTGGCGGAAATCTGATGCAGCAGATGGCCGTTTATTTCTTTCAATCCGGCCTGGTAAAATTTTCTGATAACTGCCAGGTTAACATTCTTGAATGCGACGATCGGCTTGGTGGCGCCGCAAACAAAAGGGTGATCGCGCTCATCATCGACGCTGTCGATGGCGGTGGCGTCCTGGGAATCGGTGCGCGCCACGATCACACCCGGCACGCGCATGATGTCGTATTGCAGCCTTGCGGTATTGAGCCGGGAAACCATCTCGGTTATGGAGACCAAAACTTTTTGCCCCTGGTGGCCGCAGACTTTAGAGCCCGGGCGCTGGTCTTCGATGTGGATCGCGCCGATTTTATTTTCGACAAATTTTTTCACCAGGTTGCGGATATGATGTTCGCCGCCATGACCGGTGTCGCCGTCGGGAATGATCAGCGGCGGACTGAAACCGATCGCCGGATGCTTCTTGCGCTGCGCCGAGGTCATTCTCATGCGCTGAGATCTTTGCAGTTCATCCTGGTGCAACAACGCGCGTACCCACGACGCTCCTTCCTTCGGCACTCGGTCCAGCGCATAATTCGCCAGATCCGCGCCGGGATCTTCGGAGTCAGATCCTTTCGCGGAGGTCGCCCAGCCGCCGAGGTAAAGAACCTTTATCCCCTCCATGACGGCCCGAACGGCTCCCGTCGGAGAAAACGGACCATAGGTGGTCTCTTGTTTTTTTTCCTTGAACAAGCGCTGAAGATAGTCGCACAGTTTCACCGCTGACTGTCGCGCCACGGTGTAGTCCTCCGTCAGGCTGCCGCGCAATGCGACGGCTTCATAGGGCGTATGCAGTCGCGTGATATCGTGAAACCGTTCACTATGAAACCACGCCTCGGTTTCACGCAGTTCCTTTACCCACTGGATCGCTTCAGCATCGCGCCGGGAATCGAGCCGCGTCACATTATTCATGAGCATACCTCACCGGTGAATTTTACCTGTGCAGCAGCAATATCGAGGCCAGCCGCGGCGGTTGTGAATATTCGATGAAGTCTCGCGGCGCTCGCTGATGTGTCTTTTGTAGAATTTGGAAAACGCTCGGTAAAAATTCCCAGAGCAAAGAAAAAACGAGTCGGTGCGCGAAACAGATTGATCGGACAATTTCTCCATCGCAACGCATGGCTGAGGTTTAACTATTTTGTAAAAAGGCTCGGCCGCAGCGCCGTTTCACGATCGATTGTCGCCAACTCTTTACCTGGCAATTCCAATAGCTGAGAGTTAGCCAATGAATTTTTTTCACTTCTGAGATTCGCGCGCCCGATTTGCCGCATCTCCCCAGGTAAATTCTAATTCATCTGGTGGGCACAGGACTTGCTCGTAATTCTTATTGTCGTTAGCGCGGCACTTAACTAGCTCTGGAAGGGCGGTTGATGCTTTGCTGCTGGAAAGGGGGGAATAGCCATGTTCACGAATCCACTACTGCTTATCGCCGGGATTTTGGCCATTGGCCTTGTTTTCGTTGTCGCTCCCGTCTTTATCGACGCATACCGACAATATCGCAATCAGAAG
>JAERMN010000247.1 GCA_016844625.1 Deltaproteobacteria bacterium | reverse complement strand
ACTACTTTCTTCATGTACTCCGGCATCTTTGAGTAGTGACGCCAGTCAACCAGCGATTGCTTTTTGCCGCGCACCGCCTTTTCCTGGACGGTTCCCTGTATAAAGACAGAGCCCTCGTAGGGTCCGCCCTCCTCGAGTACTTTCTGGCCATCAGCGGAAGCCACGAACTCCAACCACAAGAGCGCAGCGTAGGGCCGCTCGGCCGATGCCAGTATGCCTTCCGATTCGTTAAGCCGAACGATCACTGGCTCTACCAGCTTGTAGCCCAGAACATCGGCCTTGTCTTTGTTTTTGGCTCGCAGAACGGAATCGTAGTTGGGGCCGAAGAAAAGCGCGTACTCGCCGGCGAGCATACTGGTGATGGTGCGCGTGTCGCCGCTCACCCAGACGGGATTTTGCGCAGCCAGCTTGCGGGCGAAATCGAGAGTCTTTTCAAGACCCCATGCCGGCACCAGGGCGGCCACGTCTTTGGGACGAATTCCCAGAGTAAATTTTCTGTCCTTGAATTCCGGTTTTAAGAAACCTTCCCAGGTATCGGGCACCGAGTCGGCCGCAAGGAGCTTTTTATGATGAGCTGCGACCTGGATGCCGCTGCCGACGGCGACGATGTTGCGATTGATCGGGTCCACCATCTGGAGGGGCATCTGGATTACGCGGTGCTCAGCCATGCCATACATATCCACCTTTTTTAGGTGAGGCAGGTAGTCGTTATAATAATCGTAGTCGACCTCGTTGACATCGATGCCTCTGGCCAGCCCTGCCTTTATTTCCTGAAGCTGGCGCGTATAAGCGTCGATGCCGCGGATCTCGTCTGCCTGGACTTGAATGAACGGATACTTTTTCGTGAAACCTTCACTCAGCCGTTTGAGGATGCCGGCGTCGAGGGAGACGATGACGCGCAATTTGCCTTCCTGTTTCGCCTTACTCACGATCTCGTCGTGGCTGGCGGCAAAAAGAAACCCCTTGGCTTCGGCCTCCGTTTTCGCTTTGAGCAGGGCAGAGCTGGGTTCGGCGCCGTAAACATTCACAGCCGATATCCCAAAGCTCATCAGCAGGAGCGCCAGCAAGCGACCAGCCATTCTTCGCGCCAGCAGCATCATGGTTCACCTCGATTGGGTCAAAATAGAACTACGGGATGGATAACGTCCTGACTATATCGAGCCCTCGATGATTTTGTCAATTTGGGGTAGTGGTTCACTTTCGCCAAAATTTGTCGGCGCAACCCTATGTGGTTGCCCGTTCGGAGGACAGGCACGTAGGCCTGCTACATCGATGCGGCGTTGAAATCAAGCAGTGGGGTCAGGCCTCTCAATCTGTACAATCTTAATTTACCAATAGGATAATTGTGGCTGAATTAAACAACCCTCGACTGGAAGCCGAGGGATTTGAAAGATGTCGGCTTGAAGCCGACCGCAAAATGCTCCCGCCGTCATTCCCGCGGGTCGTCATGGGGTCCTGCCTGAGAATTGCGTATTTGTAACGAGTTAGCGGAAGCAGCTACTAGCTGCATACGATCCCGATACCACACGCTCGGCCGATAACCAGTGATCGATCGGTGCGCGGCGTCGAGTTATCGAAAGAGAGAGCGAATCTCGAAGGTAGACGCATGGCGGATCGTCATGACCCGGTGACAGCGGCTACGGCGCAACCCCAGCAATCGGGGGTGGGGCAACCATCGAAGCGACCACGATCGCAAATCCAATGATGACGGCAGCCATGACGATCGCAATCCCGAGATTTCCCTTTCTCAGCTCCTCCCATTCATCCACAGGCGTGAGCCAGGTGAAGACCTTCAACAGGATCCAGAGAGAAATGGCCATCGTAACGGCGCCCACCAACCCCCAACCAAAAGCTTTCAGATAATCTACTATTAAAAGCGCCATGTTCCCTCCAAAAAACTTTGCTCGTGTCGGCTCCCCTCAGCTTCAGCCGACGCGAGATTACTTTGGATCGGTTCCTGTAGTCAAGTACGTAATTGTTCCGAGTTGGCGGAAGCAGTTACTAGGTCATCCAGTAGCGTTACACTTTTATGATTCGACTAGCTTTCGAGCTATCCAAGGCACATCATTTCACTTGACGGCTCGCGCTCGACCGTATTACTACCGGTTCACATCAGGTTGATTTCATCGATTCGCTCTCTGACTAACTTACTGACTCAGGAGAAGAATATGAACCAAATGGTTTTCATTCATGGGCCCGGCGCGGGAGGATGCGCCGAATCGTTTGTCCATCAGCTCAAACACTATCCGGGCAGCCTCGCGCCTACGTTGCCTGGGCATCTGGAAGGGAAATCCTGTCCCAATGTGGAAAGATATACCGAATGGTTGAGGGGATGGTTATGGTCCAAAGGTAAACAGCGAGACTTGGTGCTGGTCGGTTTCACGCTGGGCGGTTGTATCGCGCTCCAGTATGGTCTGGACTATCCGGATGAGGTCAAGGCGCTGGTATTGATTACCACGGGCATGCGCCCCAGGGAGCGACGGCCGGGCACTCTGGAGTTTCGCCTGAAGGCTGCGGAAGACCCTGAAACCTATCGGCAATGGCTGGAAACCATGCAGCACCAATTCTTGTTTATGGAGCCGGAGCTAGGCGACCATCTTGTCGAGTGTCATCGCAAAGTAGGACCGTTATCGCAGCACCGTGATTTCGTCGTCATCGACCAATTCGATGTCAGGGACCGCATTAACACTCTTAAACCGCCGCTCCTCTTAATCAAGGGCGCCGACGATCCCGCCTTACCGCCGGAGTACGAACTGGAGATTCATGAGGCCGTTCCCGGCTCGCAGTATTTAAAATTTAAGAACGCCGGCCATTTCCCTTTCGCAGAGAAGCCGGCGGAAGTTAACCTCGCCATTGACGACTTCCTGGCAGCCCGCACGTGACTCCCGTGCAAGGCTGCTGAACCCCCGAGAAAAGACTATCTCACCACGAAGGACACGAAGAGCACGAAGTTCGGAGTTTTAATCATCCGAAACCCTTCGTGACCTCCTTCCCGTCATACCCGCGAAAGCGGGTATCCAGGCTAATTCGGCGGAGAACCAACCTGGATTCCCGCGTGCGCGGGAATGACGAGTCGAGGGGAGGACCCTGCAGAGGAAAATTCCTCCATTTTCATGGTCCGTGAACGAGCGTAAGCTCATGACACACTTCGTGGTGAATCTTTACTTTGCGTGCTTTGCGTTCTTTGCGGCTAAATCTCTTCTTGCCTTTTGGCCGCCACCGTTAAGGAAATCAATTCGCTGATCTGCTCGACTTCGTCCAACCGGCGCAAGCAGGCTAATAGATCGTCGATTTGCCTCTTTGGCAGCAGCGGCTCTGCCATGGGACGAAATTTGCGCTGCTGCTCCTCGTCGGTCATCAACCGTTTGAAATGACCGAGGTGGTAGGCCACCTTGGTCGAGAGAACGTTTCCTGACCTCATCTCGACGTCGACAATGTTCAAGGGAACTTCCGGCCACGCGGCAACGGGTTCCTCGCCGATCCTCACCTTGATTTTTTGCATGAGCGCCCGCACATCGGCGCGTTTGTAGTACAGCTGATCGTAATGGCCAATCTCCACGCTTCCTTCCATCAGCGCAACGGCCATCACGAAGGGCAGACTGTGATCGGCGCTCTCCCTCGTCTCCGGCTGCCAATTCGCTTCTCCTGAACCCATGACCTCGTAGCCGGCGGGAAAGGTCTGCAGGCGAATCTCGTTAATTTCGTCGAGATCGGGGATTTGCGGTCGCAAGTTCACAATCGCCTCGATCGCACTTTGGGAAAAATACCCCGCGGGAAATGCTTTCAGCCGTGCTTTCATGATGCGGTAGATATCGGCGGAGTCCGCGAACGGCGTGATCTCGAAGCGGATCCCCGTGCTACTCAGGAATCCGGCCCTGCCTTCGAATACTTCCTCCGGTCCGGTCATCCCCTTGGCGGCCAGCATGGCGCAAAAGATGGCGTTCCTCGAAGCGTTGGCCAAAGCGCATCCCTTCCAATGGGAAATCTGCCCTCTTCTAATTTGCTCGAGGCTGATATGAGACGAGACCGCCAAGCTAATCGAATTGGCCATCTGGTATTTGTTGAGGCCGAACAGTTTAGCCGCCACTACGGCGGCCGCGATGACGCCGTAGGTCGACTGATCCCAAATACGCCCGCGCTCGTTCGCTCCGGCGTCGATGAGTCCACAAAGCACCTCATAACCCAAGACCGTGCCGAGGATCACGTCTTTACCGTTACCGTTGGTTGCGTCCACGACGGCCAACACCGGGGCAAGCAGGTCGCTTGGGTGGCAGGTAGGTGAACCAGCGTAGGTGTCGTTAAAATCTAAATATCGGATCATCACACCATTGGCGAATGCGGCGAGATCGGGGGAGGTTTTCTGGCCGCTCACCAAAACGGTGGACGGGACGGCCGAGGTTATCTCAGATGCGGCGGCTTTAGCGATCTTTGCCGGAGGACTTTCGGCCCCACCGAGCGCGCACCCCACGGTATCCATGACTATGTATTTGGTCCGGCGTATCACTTCCTCTGGCAGGTCGCGATACGACAGCTTCAGCGCATAGTCGCAAAGATGATTGAGGATTCGGTCGGGCATGTCTTCCTGGGTCGAAGCTTTGCCGAAGTTCGGCTTAACTCTTTCAATCGGCGCCAACGCAAGCATTACATAACTCAAACTAACAGGCGACCGCAAATGCGCCAGGTCCGCGGCGCAAAGTTAGGCTTCTACCAATCGAAGTACTGCGCAGTTCCATCTTTATTTGGTTCTTCCGGGTTTAGCGTGAAAGAGTATGCACCACTGTGGTACCGTGACCTCGGATTTCGCCCCACCAAGCCATTTGAATAAACACAGCCACTTCGCGGGCGGGGTATTGACCCCGCCGCTAATTAAAAAATCGCAAAGGGGGATGCTCGCCCCCTTTGGAAACCCCATGCAATGGTTCCATGCCGGATTCGCCGCGTCTACTTCTTTTCCGGGTTGTGGTTCAGTTTGTTTTCAACGCCGCATCGATGTAGCAGGCCCACGTGCCTGCCCTCCGAACGGGCAACCACATGGGGTTACCCCGACAAATTTTGCCGAAACTTAACCACTACCCTTCTCGAATCGGGTTGACTTAGCCGCACCCAGTCGCATACTCTCAGCAGCGAAAGTCGGATAGACAACACAAGCTCGAGACCGACCAAAGACCGCGAAGACTGCAGGTCGCTTTGTGAAAAGAGTATTGGCGATTATTTTGGGCGGCGGCACCGGCACTCGGCTCTATCCGTTGACCAAGCTGCGCGCCAAGCCGGCCGTTCCGCTCGGCGCCAAGTATCGCTTGATCGATATCCCGATCAGCAACTGTATCAATTCTGAGATTCAAGGCATTTATGTCTTAACGCAATTTAACTCGGCGTCGCTTAATCGGCATATCGCTCGTACTTACCACATGATGGGCGCCGGCCTCTCGCAGCGATTCGTTGAAGTGCTAGCGGCGCAGCAAACGCCGGAGAGTCCGAATTGGTTTGAAGGCACGGCCGATGCCGTGCGTAAGTATCGCGGGCTTTTCGCCGAGTGGGATGTCGATCAGTACCTGATACTGTCCGGCGATCATTTGTATCGCATGAATTACGCCGAGTTCATTCAGCGCCATCGTGAAACTAAAGCAGACATCACTCTGTCGGTCGTCCCGGTCGATGAGCATAGAGCGCCGGACTTCGGTCTGATGAAGATAGATAACAACGGACGAGTGTTGTCTTTCAGCGAGAAGCCCACGGGCGCGGCGCTCAAGGCGATGCAGGTCGACACCACCGTTCTCGGTCTGTCTGCCGAGAAAGCCAAAGAGCATCCCTATATCGCTTCGATGGGGATCTACGTTTTTGAAAAGCAGGTTTTGCTCGATCTGCTCAACGAAGCACCCGAGCGAACCGATTTTGGCAACGAAATTATTCCGGCGGCCGCTAGGGATCACAACGTTCAGGCCTATCTGTTCAAAGATTACTGGGAAGACATCGGCACCATCGAAGCGTTCTACAACGCCAATCTCGCCCTCACTTATCAGCCCGATCCGCGATTCAGCTTCTACGACGAGAAGGCGCCGATCTACACGCGCTCGCGCTACCTGCCGCCGACCAAGTTGCTCGACAGCCGCGTCATCGAATCGATGGTCGGCGAAGGCTGTATTCTCAAAGAATGTACTGTGAAGCGATCGGTGATCGGCATCCGCTCGCGCATCGAAACCGGTTGTGTAATCGACAGTGCGTTGCTGATGGGCGCCGACTACTACGAATCGCCGACAGAACGCACCAAAGCATTGGACAGCGGAAAAGTTCCCTTGGGAGTGGGCGCGAACTCGACGATCCGCAAAGCGATCGTCGACAAGAACGCACGCATCGGCCGCAATGTGCAAATCATCAACAAAGACCATGTGCAGGAAGCCACCCGTGAAGACTTGGGCTTCGTCATCCGCAGCGGCATTGTCGTCGTGATTAAGAACGCGACCATACCCGACGGGACGGTAATCTAGATAAATGAAGCCACTTCGCGGCCGGGGTATTGACCCCGGCCCAAGTGAGATAGACCAAAGGGGATGCTCGCCTCCTTTGGAAACCTCATTTAATGGTTCCACGCTGCAATCAACGTGGTCAAAATAACAAATCGACTTTGATCTAACATGAGTCAGAGTTTGTGAATAAATCGATTTGAGATCGATTTAAGCAAATTCCACATTAACGAAATCAAATAGTTGCGGCCGCTGATTTTTGTCAATTTCAATTAATCACAAAGTCTCAGGCTTGATCTCACTTCTTTCACGTCCAAGTTTCGACAACCACAACTGACAAGTTCCGCGCTGGAACGCACGTTTAGAAAGTCCAGCCGACCGCGCGGCGGATGAGCTTCGGCGACAACAAGTCCGCCTCAAGCAATTAAGTGCACAGGGCGGGACAAGTTAGCACGCACACATCTTTGTCGTTCTAGGTTTGGGTAAACGCCAAACTTGTTGCGTTCAGGTGCGTCCTATTTGTCTTTATTGACGGCAAGAACCGGCTCAAAGTAGAGCCTTCGGCAAAATCACATCATGTCTAACCCCTCGGCATATTTCGTGCTCAGTTGCAGCACAAATGCAGCCGAATACGGGTACCGATGCAGACGTAAAACTCCTTTGTACATCTGGTTCGCGAGAATCATTCGCCGACACTCCAAGTGCGACCGTTGGTCATTATTCAGCGCGCTTCATCACCGGCGCCATTTTGATTGCCACGAGCTTCCTGGTTTACCTGGCGTACCCGATCATTCTCGTCGTCTTGCCCGCTTCGGGGAGCATCAAAGTCGGCGCGACGATCGCTGCGTCGGTCCTCAGCTGGGGTGTTTTTAGTCTCGGAATCTTTCTGACCGGACCAGAAGGTTACGAATTGTTCAAAGCCTTTTGGCGACGTGCGATCGGCGGGTTGAGACTAAAAAACGGCAAACTACCGAACTCAGGCGTTAAGCAGAATACCGTCTAAACACAACGATCATTCTTCTAACTTTTTCTGCCGCATTCCCCCTGCGACCATCTTATACTCGAAGAGCCGGCATTCCAGCGCGCCGTTGAAAAGCGGCGTGCGCTTAGAGGTGGCGAGATGGATGAGTTTGGCCAAACGCATGTCGGCGCTTAAGAAATAAGCGCGCCAGCCGGTGAATTGTTGCTTCAACACGTCTCCGAGTTTCGGATAGAACTCCGCCAGCACTTGCTGCTCGGCAAGCCGCACGCCGTAGGGCGGATTGGTGACGATGATGCCTTCAGTCGCGGGTGCGGTGATGTCCAAGACACTGGCGCGTTTTAAACTGACGACGTTTTCAAGTCCAGCTCCGGCTAGATTGGCGCGCGCGGCGCCCAGCACGTCGCCGGAAAGATCGCTGCCATAAATAGGCTGCGGCGTTCTGGGTTTGCGGCGCGCGCTGCGCCTTTGGATCAGTTCACGCCAGCGCCCAGCGTCGAAGTTTTTGAATTTTTCGAAAGCAAAGTGCCGCCCCAAACCCGGCGCGATTTCGAGCGCCATCTGCGCCGCTTCCAAAAGAATGGTGCCGCTGCCACACATGGGATCGAGCAGAGGAATGCCGGGAGTCCAGCCGGCGAGGCGAAGAATCCCCGCGGCAAGATTTTCTCTCAGCGGCGCTTCGCCGGTGGCGATGCGCTGGCCGCGCTTGAACAACGGCTCGCCGGTGGTGTCGAGGTAGAGCGTAAACTCGCGCTCGGTCAGGTGGCCCTGGATCGGAATATCCGGCGCGCCCGTGTCCACGTTCGGTCGGCGGTTTGAAAGTTTGCGAATTTTGTCGCAAACCGCGTCTTTGATTTTGAGCGTGACGAAATTAAGACTCGTCAACGGGCTTTTGGTCGCCGAGACATCGACACGAATGGTGCGCGCTGGGTCAAACCAATCGGTCCACGGCAGCGCGAAGACCGTGCGGTAGACATCCTCTTCACTGCGATACACGCTCGTGGCCACCTGCCATAACACTCGGCTGGCGATGCGGCTTTCAAGATTGACTCGGTAGCAGAGGAAGAGATCGCCGACGAACTGAACGCCGCCACCCACCGCGTGAACTTTTTCTGCATTGAGTTGG